>CAMZLP010000169.1 GCA_947311535.1 uncultured Deinococcota bacterium
TCTTCGTTCATAATCTAGAGTTTCGCAGTCTACGACTTTCTCCTTTCCTCTCATTTGATATTGATAAGAAGGCTAAAAAGAACATCTTTGTTAGGCTTGCCAATTCTAGGTTTACTATTTACCAAATAAAAGCCGTTTTCATCAAATATCAAGTGATTTACTTCGTTTTCCAGATTTATTTCTATTTTTCATTTAATTTCCTTTATTAAACTGGAGTTTGCTCGTCTTAGATACCATTCTATCTCCGAACTCAGGTTATTTACGGAGCTAAAGCACCGTTTCTGACTTGCTATCTAGAAAGATTATTTCCTGATTTCTTCAAGGCTTTGTAATCGATAAGAGCTAATATGGGTAATAGCCAAAGCAAGGGCATCGGCAACATGGTGGCTTTCTGGAGTTTGTTTTAAGCTAAGCATCGCCCGCACCATATAGCTCACTTGAGCCTTGTCTGCCCGACCTGTACCCACCAAGGTTTGCTTTACCTGCCTGGGGCTGTATTCATAAACATCAAGATCGTATTCGGCAGCAGCCAACAAACAAACCCCAACTGCTTGACCAACTTTAAAAGAAACCCCGCGTTGTCCCTGAAAAAATTGCCCTTCTATAGCCATTGTTGATGGTTTATGTTTTATTATTAAAAGTTTGCAGGCATCATATAGTTTTTTTAAACGAAGGCTTTGCTTTGTCTTTGGGTAAGTTCTTACCAATTGGCTATCCAAATATTCAAAGTCTCGGTTATTTTGTCTTACTATTGCCAAACCAAGATTTGCCAAGCCTGGGTCAATTCCTAAAACTGTTAACTTGCTTTCTTTGGGCATTGTTTTATTTTTACATAGCTAGTCTTTTTACTGTGACAATTTGATGACACTTGACCTTTATCAACAATGTAGTATTAAATTAGCTATAAAAAGCTATTACTCCCTTACAAAAATATCCCCAAAATAGGGGATTTTTTTTGACTATCAATTTAGACGCTAAATACATGCTTTTGACAATTTCTTATAGATAATAATAACAGTGAGAAAGCGTAAGTTCGATTTATACCTAGCTAGCAGAATTGCTTTTGCAGTTATTATTATTTTTGTATTGCTACAAGTATTTTGGTGGTTAGTTTTTCAAAATAGCTATGTCAGAAACGTAAGTAATACTATTTTGGATACTTGGAGCCATAATGCAAATGTTGCCACAGCAATATTTTTATCGGCACCAAACGAACCAAGCCTTTTAATAGAGTTACAAAACCAATATCCAGAATTGGTCTTTTTAGCTGACACAGGCATATTTGTAGTTGACGAACAAGTAAAGCAAGCTTTTTTAGATGAACAAAACAGAATTTTACGTATGTTTGCTTTTGAAGGACCTTTTTTTATATTTGTTATTTTAGCAGGGCTTTATGTAATTGCTGCGAGTTTGCGAACCGAACACGAATTAAAGCGTAGGCAAGGGAATTTTTTGGGTGCGGTAAGCCATGAATTCAAAACCCCTATTAGCACCCTTAGGCTTTTAATAGAAAGTTTATTAATGCGAGAAATACCAGCTAAGAAGCAAAAAAATTATATTAAGAAAATGGAGACTGAGTTGTCTAGGCTCGAGCTGGCAAGCGAGCAAGTCTTAGCTAGCGCTAGGCTCGAGCAAAACCCTAATTTATATTTGCAAAAGCTGGAACTAAACCAAGAAACTAAGATAATAGTAGAAAAATTAAAAGCAAGTCTAGAGCTTAGAGGGGCAAAACTAACAATCAATTATCATGACGAAGATTTAAATGTTTTATTAGATAAAAATTCTTATTCTTTAATTTTATCTAATTTATTAGATAACGCCGTAAAATATAGCCCCGAAGCCAAAAAAAGAATAGAATTAAGTATTGATGCTGATGAGTTTTTGGCTATGGTAAAAATAAAAGACTATGGCATAGGTATAAGCAAGAAAGAAAAAAAGAAAATCTTTGAACGCTTTTATAGAGTGGGTGACGAAATGACTCGAAGCTCCAAAGGAGTTGGCTTGGGTTTATACCTAGTAAAAAGCCTAGTTGAGAAAATGAATGCTTGGATTAAGTTAGAATCAGAACCGGGTGAGGGTAGTTTGTTTATCTTAAATTTTCCTAGGAGCTTAGACTAGATGATAAATAAAAGAAGAGTAGTTATAGAAAATAAAAAAAATATTGCAGATATTTTAAATACTTTGGCAAATCTAGAACTAATTAAGATTAGACGGTTTCTTTTGCTAATTCTTAGGTGCTTGGATTAAATGAAAAATAAAAGAATACTAATTGTAGAAGATGAAGAGAATATTGCAGATATTTTAGAAGATAATTTAATTGCTGAGGGCTACAAAGTGATTGTTGCTCGTAATGGCCGAGATGGGCTCGAGCAGTGGCAAAAAAACGACTTAGACTTGGTTGTACTAGATGTAATGCTACCCCTAATTAATGGCTTTGATATTTGTAAAACTATGCGTGATAATCACGACCAAACCCCAGTATTATTTCTATCAGCTTTAGGCCAGCCCAATGATAGGGTCAAGGGTTTATCTTTAGGTGGCGATGATTATTTAGCAAAGCCTTTTCATTTACCCGAATTTTTGCTAAGGGTAGAAAAACTAGCAAAAAGGCAAACTTGGCAACAAAATTCAGAAGAAGATAAGTTTAGCTTTGCTGACTTTGTTATCGACTTTAAAAGCTGGACTATTAAAACCAAAGATGGCTCTAAAATAAGCTTGAGTGAGCGTGAAATAGGCATATTAAGGCTATTGGTCAAACGTAAAGATGAGGTTGTATCTCGTGATGAGATTTTAGACTATGTTTGGGGCAATGACGCCTTTCCTAGCTCGCGAACAGTAGATAATTTTGTCTTGAAACTTCGAAAAATTTTTGAACCTAATAGAAGTAAACCAATATACTTTCATAATATTTGGGGAGTGGGCTACAAATTCACCCCTGGTGAAAAATAGAATATGACAGAAAAACCACGCAGAAACAGCTTATATAGACAAGTAAGAATAGCCAAATTTTGGCTACCCATTGCAATTATTTTTATGGTGCTGTTTTTTCACTTCGTTTTCTTGAGCATCGTTAGTGAAGGCCTTAGGAATACTTTTACAATTTTGTTTTATGCAATCCTTGGCCCAAGCGTTACATTTTTGACTCTTAATTGGCTTACTACCGAAATTAAAAATCATGAAAGGGCCAAAACTGAGCTAGAGCAATTATATCAAGAATTGCAAACAAGCCACGAGCTTTTATCATCTATTCAAGAAGTTACTGAGCAATTTGCCTCAGCTGCAAATTTAGAAGCAACAATTGCCGTAGCAAGTAGGGGCATTACCGATGTTACTAATGCAACAGGAGTAGCTGTTTGTTTAGCTGAGGGGAACTTGAATATTGACGATCAATATAATCTTAGCTATGAGCTTTTTAAAGAATCAAAGGCAAGGACTGCGGCCTTAACTCAAAATAAGAGCCTGAATGAAAAAATTGAGTTTAGCAATAAAAGCTATTGGGTTTTGACCAATCCAATACTTTGGGCTGAAAAACTAGTTGGCGGAGTCCATGCTTATTATGAAACAAAGCCAAACGAAGAGCAAAAGGAAAGTTTTTCTATCCTCAGCGCAGAATTTTCTGCTTCTGCTGAAGCGATAAGGGGCAGAACTCGTGATTTATTGACTCTAATTGACATTGACCGCAGCATAAAAGCTGAGGGAAACCTAGAGCGGATATTAGAAATATTGCTCAAGCGGATGATGGCTCGAGTTGATGCTGGTATTGGCGGAATCTATCTTTTGAGTGATTCAAATAGACTGGTCTTAAGAGCAGGACAGGGCATAAAAAAAGATACTATCGAAAGAATAAAACCAGGCGAGGAATTTATTGGCCAAGCTGCCTTAGAAGAGAAGCCACGCCTTAGTTGGAAATTAAAAAATGAATTTAAACTAGGCATACTCAAAAACGCCCAAAGCGCCATAGCTTTGCCATTTTTGGCAGATAGGTTATTAGGGGTAGTAGTATTAGCTCACGAAAAAGAAAATTATTTTGATAAAAACTCACTTGCTTTTTTAAGCCTAATGACTGGGCAACTTAGCTTAGCTATCAAAAATGCCCAATCTTATTTACAATCAGAAGAGCTAGCAGTTGCTGAAGAGCGACGGCGTATTGCCCGTGAAATCCATGATGGCGTAGCTCAAACTCTGGCTTTTAGTGCCTTGCAATTAGATTTAGTAAACAAACTCATTGAAAAAGACCAAAACAAAGCTATCCAAGAAGTAACAAATATTAAATCGACTTTACGAGAATTAATAAAAGAACTTCGTCGGAGTATTTTTGCTCTTAGACCAGTCAATTTAGATAGCTATGGGCTTTCAGAAACCATAAGGAAGTACTGCCTTGATTATGGTGAACAAAATGATGTTAGGGTTGACTTAGATATCCAAGACTTACCAAAATTTTCTAAAAAACTAGAACTAACTATCTTTCGCATTTTCCAAGAAGCTATGCACAATGTCGCCAAACATGCTCGAGCCAATAATATTAAAATAAGCCTTAGCCATAAGCCCGAAGGCAATGTTGAACTAACTATTATTGATGACGGTCGTGGTTTTGACCTAGATAGCTTATCTGGTCGAGTTACAACAGCCGGTGGCTTGGGTTTAAAACATATGCAAGAACGGGTAGAAAAACTTGGTGGCAAATTTTCCATTAGTTCAAAAGTTACCCAAGGAACCAGTATTCAGGCCTCAATACCAATCTAATTTTCTAAATGCGCCGTGTCATTAACTACTGATAAAATAATACTATCCCCTTTTATAAAAATCTTTGAAATACTAGTATTCCCTAACCTAAAGCTCCAAGGGATTTCTATACTACCTGGCGTAGGAGTTGGTCTACCCACAACAGTTTGTAAAATTGAAGCAATTATACCACCATGTGCAAAAGCGATAACCTTAGCTGATTTTGGCAAGCTAGCTAGCCAGTCTTTGGCCCTATTTCGCAAATCATCATTAGATTCACCACCTGGTACCTTTTGGTCAAAAGGCCCCGCAAACCAGACCTTGACCAGTGCCGTTTCTTCATCGCTAAATTGGTCATAATATCTACCTTCATAATCACCTAGGTTAATTTCTCGTAGGCGCTTATCAAGGCTAATTTCTTTGTTTGGATATACTGTTTTAGCTGTTGTTAAGGCTCTACTTAAATCAGAAGAATAGATTTCATCAAATTCTAAATGCCCTATCCGCTTAGCTAATCTTTTTGCTTGCTCTAGGCCTAAAGCATTTAAAGCTACATCACTATGTCCTTGAATACGGCGGTTTTTATTTGAGTCGGTTTCGCCATGACGTACTAACCAAAGTTCTAAATAATCCATTTATCTATCATAAGCTTTATTTTAGATTTATTTGAAATTTGTATTTATATAACTAGCCAATGTAAAATGGAATGCTTCTTTTTTAATAGCTATTAGTATTCTAATATAGATGCCCTTTTTTGAGCTTAAGCTATGAATACAATCTTGATTACTGGGGCGACTAGTGGGCTAGGTTTAGAGCTAGCTAAATTATATAAATCTGAAAAATTAGTTCTAATTGGACGAAAAAGCTTATCTGAATTAGACGCTAGTATTTTTAATCTAGATAATTACTGCCAAGCAGATTTATCTCAAGATGGTTTTATAGAAAGTATTCTGGACTTTTTAAATAAGCGAGATATTAACAAACTTGATCTGATTATCCAAAACGCAGCCATTGGCTATTTTGGTAATTTAAACCAAAGCAATATTGATGCCTTGTTAAAAACTAACCTCTATGCCCCAATTGAAATTAGCCATGCCTTATTAGCCAAGCTTTCTCAGGCTGGAAAGATTGTATTTATCAACTCTATTTCTGCAAATTTTCCTGCTCCGGAGTATTCGGTATATGCAGCTACTAAAGCGGCTTTGGCAGCCTTTGCCAGAAATATTGCCCTAGAAGAGCGCAAGAAGATTCAAACAATTTATTTGGGAGCAGTTAATACTGGCATGCATCAAAAAAGTGGTGTACCCGTTGATAGATTTAAAATTGAAAACTTTCCATCAGCTAGTAAAACCGCCCAACAAGTTCAAAAAGCTATTAATAAGAATCAAAAAGAAAGCACAATAGGTTTTTTAAACAAGCTCAGCCGCAAAGCGGGTAAATATGGCTTGCTTGATATTTTGAATAAGAAACCAGTTAATTCTAAAAAGAGAGTTTGTGCCATTACTGGGGCTGCTAGCGGTATTGGCAAAGCATTAGTAAACGAATATTTAGCTAAAGGCTTTCAGATAATTGCTATAGATCGTGATAGCTTGGCTTTGGCTGAACTTGTAAAAAATGAGCCTGTCAAAATTAAAAGCCTTGTCAGCGATTTAGCTAGTGATAATGACTTAGAAAAGATTTTAGCTAGTCTGTATAATATTGATATTTTTATTCATAGTGCCAGAATTAGTGCTGTGGGTAGATTTATAGAAACAGATTTGGAAAAACAAAAGACTGTCTTGAATATTAATTTGCGTGCAGTTTTGATTTTAACCAAGGCTTTACTAGCAGAGCAGAAAATCTCTAAAGGCGGTTCACTAGTATTTGTCTCGAGCCTATCCCATCAAGCTTCTTATCCAGGTGCGGCTGTTTATGCTGCTAGCAAAGATGGCATAAGTTCTTTTGCCCGTAGTTTACGCAAAAGTTTAAAAGACATTCATGTTTTAACCGTTTATCCTGGGCCAACCAAAACACCCCATGCTGCTAAATATAGCCCCGAGAATTCTAATGAAAACAAGCGTATGCCCCCCGAGATTTTGGCAAAAAAGATTTTTAACTCAGTCAAACGACAAAAAAGCTCTTTGGTTCCTAGTTTTATGCTGCAAGTATTTGCTCGAGCCGGTACATATTTTCCATATTTTACCGAGCAGCTAATGCTTAAAACCCTTTATAAGAAAATAGAAAAACAGAATTCAGAAGCTAGTAGCCAGTAGTAGAGGATAAAATTAAAGGCTACTAGCAAAATTAATTTTGAGAATAGTTTATAATTACCCCCATGCACCTTTTTGCCATTGCCGACCCACATTTATCCAAAGCCCAAGCAAAACCAATGGATATTTTTGGCAAAAATTGGCAAGGTCATCCAGAAATATTCTTTGAACGCTGGCAAGAAATTGTAAAAAAAGACGATGTAGTTTTAATCCCTGGAGATATTTCTTGGGCTATGAAATTAGAAGATGCTCTTTTGGATTTAAAAGATATTGCGGCATTGCCCGGTAAAAAAGTTTTATTAAAAGGCAATCATGACTACTGGTGGGCTAGTATTTCTAAACTGCGAGATTCTTTACCAGAGGGTATTTTTGCTTTGCAAAATGATGCTATAAAAATAAATAATTTAGTGATTGCCGGTTCTAGGGGCTGGGTTTGTCCAAATTCTGTGGGTTTTAGCGAAAAAGACCATAAAATTTATGAACGAGAATTGCACCGCCTGCAGTTGTCTTTGGAGGCTGCTAATAAAATTAAGTCCAAGGATGATTATTTTGTAGTTATGCTCCATTTTCCACCTACTAACGCTAGGCTCGAGCCTAACCAAATCACAAATATAATAAAAGTAGCCAAGCCCAACGCCCTCGTCTTTGGTCATATTCATGGCAATAGTGAAAACACTATCATTAAAAACCTAGCAGATATTGATATACACTTTGTAGCTGCCGATGCTTTAGAATTTAGACCCAAACTTATAACTGAAATAATTTGAATAATCTATATTTAAACCAAGCTTTTTTGCTTTGTACACACTTGTGAAAAAACTTACCAACGTGTAGAATATTATAATAATGGAAAACGAAATGGTTGAAGTTGTACTGATTACTAATGCTGGTGAAGGCTTTGGAAGAACAATTGCCTTAACCTTTGCTGAGCTTAATTATGATGTTGTTTGTGCTGATAAAGATGTAGAGTTGGCAGCCAAAACTGCCGCAGAAATTGAAGAGCTAGGCGGCAATGCTATACCTATTCAAGCTGATATGACATCCAGTAAAGATGCTAGGCTTGCCTTTAATAAAGTTTTCGAGATATTTGGCTCAATAAACGGTGTAATTCATGTTGCCACTCATGAAAGTAATGCGGCACTGCGTGATTTAACCGAAGGTGAATTTAGCGAACTAATCAATGAAAATGTTAAAAGCACATTTTTAATCTTGAAAAATGCTGCAAAATTATTAGATAGAGCTTGGCTTGTTTTAATTGGACCGCCAAAAAGTGCTAACTTGCCCCATATGTTTGGTATGCGTGGTGCAATCACTCGTATGGCAGCCGCCTTTGAGAGCCGCTATGAAGACTTACGGGTAAATGTAATTATCCCCTCACGCTCAGCCTCTGACCCAGAGCACGATGCTCATTTAGCAGATACCGTGAGCTATCTAGCTTCTCCTTATGCCGAGGGTGTATCTGGTCAACGCTTAAATATAGACTTACCAAAACCTCCAAATATAGATGAAAAACTACTGCCTGAAGTTCGTGCAGCACTAGACGAAAATTTCTTAGGTGATGACCTTAGCGACTATGAAACCGAAACTTTATTAGGGGATGATAACGATAGCTCTTTTGATGATTTTGACGGTGATTTAGATTTGGAGCTAGAGTACGAAAATTCTTAGAATACATAGTTACTTAAAATAATGAATTGTCCATTTTGCACCTCTGATGATACCAAGGTTATAAATTCTCGCTCAGCTGATGATGGTGCTGCCATTCGTCGTCGGCGTGAGTGTGCTAATTGCGGTAGGCGTTTTACTACTTATGAGCGTGCCCAATTTGAGGCACTAATGATTAATAAGCGCAGTAAACGCAAAGAAGTATTCAACCCAGAAAAGTTACTTAGCAAATTGCGTATTGCCTGTAACAAACGCCCTATTTCTGAGAAACAACTACGTGAATTTGCATATGGTTTTGAAGATGAAATCCAAACCCCCGAAATAAGCTCAGAAGAAATTGGGTTAAAGGCTTTACATTTTTTAAAAGACTTAGACGAGGTAGCCTATATCCGCTTTTTAAGTGTTTACCGAGATTTTGATTCGGTAGATAGATTTATTGAAGAAATTAAGCAAATTGCAGATAACCCCATAAAACCTTAGCAAAGCCTTTAGTTTTGCCATAGAAAAGGCAAAACTAAAAAAATTATACCAACAATGATAAGCATAACTATATTAGAAATAAAATAAGGAATAAAAAACAGTATTGCTCCAGACAAAAGTGGGATAAGGGCACTGCGTTTTTTACCATAGATAAAAAATGCCGAACCAATTGTTCCAAATATCATGCCCCATATTAAACTTGCTGCACTAAACATAATTAAAGTTTAGTGCTTATCTGCCTAAGTTAAGCAAGAATATTCAACATTATTGGCATTATCACGGCATGTAGCGTTTTCATGATTCGTAGCAATATTTTTTTAACTTCTTAAAAGCACCAATCTTCATTCCGTAGTTCGGCAAGCCTTGTACAAATGTTCGAAACCAATACCCTTACGCATGGCATCTTTAGGTGAGCGCAGCTTGGTTTTTTCACCAAATAAGGCAATCTCCCCTTCTTCGGGTTGATATAAACCATATAAGATATTCATCAAGGTTGTTTTACCAGCGCCATTTTCACCAAGTAGAGCATGTACCTCTCCGGAAAAAACATTAAAACTAACCTTACTATTAGCAACAACCCCAGGAAAGCGCTTAGTAATATTTGACATACTAAGATGGGGTATTGCTTCTTTTCTTTCAGCTTTCATATATTACTTCCTATCAGAACTAGCTATAAAATCAAAGAAAATTTGTAAAAACACTACTTAAACAGTTAATATCCTAACAGATGGAACTAGTCCTAACCAAGAGACGTGAGTGCAGCCAAGGCATAAAGCTTGATTTGCATTTTAAACAAGCACTAACAATCGAGCAAATAGAACAACTTTGTAAAAAATTAGAAGCCAAATGCCGTAGCTTTGGCGATTTAATTTTTATAGAATTTGATAATGGAAGAATAACCGCATCAAGCATTGCCAAATTTTTAAGCTTGCGTTGTGATGATGAGGACGTAAGAGATTTGCTAATTAGCTATTTAGAGGAATTATAATGAAGAATCACCCGACAAAATTTCCGAATACATTATCTATAATCCTGCAATCTGAACAGATGATAAATTTTATCAGAAGAGCTAATAAAACAAGCAGCTATTTTTCTATAATTTTCAAAAAAATACTGAATAGTCCGCATTAAGGCTATTGCACAATTTGCTCGTCAAGCTCAAATCGTATTTCAATATTGCGTTAGACTATATAATAAAAGAAGTGAGGTTAGAAATGCAAAGAATTAGATATAAAAGTTTCGATGGGGTTTCTTGGGGTGAGCTCGAGGGTGGTCGAGTTCATCAGCTTAGTGGAATTATGGGTTACCGAACTGGTTATGTAATTAATTTATCTGAACTTAGTTTATTAGCCCCATGTGATCCAAAAGTAATTGTCTGTGTGGGTAAAAACTATGCCAAGCATATTAAAGAAATGGGCGGTAGTGAGCTACCTAAAGAACCTGGCTTATTTTTAAAAGGTTTAAATACCCTACGCACTGCAGGTGATGAAATCCCATATCCTAGTTGGACTGAGAACTTGCAATATGAGGGTGAACTAGCAGTAGTGATTGCCAAAAAGATGAAAAATGTTGCTGCCGAAGATGCGCTTAATTATGTTTTGGGTTATAGCTGCGCTATAGATATTACTGCCCGTGACAAACAACGCAGCGATTTACAGTGGGTGCGTGGTAAAAGTGCAGATGCCTTTGGGCCAATTGGTCCTTGGATAGAAACCGACCTTGACCCCAATAATTTAAATATTCAAACTAAAATAAATGGTAAAATAAAGCAAGATGACAAGACTAGCAATATGATTTTTAATGTAGCTAGCGTTCTTAGCTACATTAGCCAGTTTATGACTTTAGATGCCGGTGACGTGGTTTTAACTGGCACACCCGAAGGTGTGGGGCCGCTGCAAGTTGGCGATACTATCGAAGTGACTATTGAAGGTATTGGTACACTCACTAATAGCATTGTAGCCGAGGAGGACTAATGGACAAATACAGCAATATCCCAAGAGTTCAAGATTATAACGGAGTTTATTTATTAGATACCGTGCATATGGGCAACTCGGGCACAGTTGGGGTTTATTTACTAACTGCCAAAGATAATTCAGATAATTTTGCCATTATTGAAACTGGCCCCGAGTCCACCCTTGGCAATTTAAAAGATGCTATTTTTGAAGCCGGTTTTAAATTAGAAAACCTTAGTCATATTTTAGTAACTCATATCCATTTAGACCATGCTGGCGCAGCAGGGGCTTTAGCTGCCGAAACCGGAGCAAAGGTATATGTGCACGAAATCGGCTACAAGCACATGCACGACCCCAGCCGCTTAGTGGCCAGTGCTAGGCGTATATACCAAGAAAAAATGGACGTTTTGTGGGGAGATATGCAAGCTATCCCCAATCAGCAATTAGAAGCTGTGAATGATGATGATGTATTAGAAATTTTGGGTCATAAAATAAAAGTACTATATACCCCTGGGCATGCTCGGCACCATGTTTCTTATTTAATAGAAGATGGCTCAATATTTACAGGTGACTCCGCAGCAATTAAATTTGCAGGCTCGAGCATAATCCGACCAGCCTTTCCACCACCAGAATTGGACCTTGATATTTGGCCCGTTACAATTGCCAAAATGTTAGAGCAAAATCCAACAAGGTTGTTTTTGACTCATTTTGGTGAAGTAAAAGATGCCAAAGGGCATTTACAAGCTTTGCAAACCCGCCATGATAAATGGGCAAATACGGTTTTAGATGCTTTAAAAGCTAAAAAAGAAAGCCCTGAAATCATTAACATAATGACCTCTTTGGGTGAAGATGAATTAAATAATGACAAAGCTCCTGCATCAGTTTTTTTTAGGCATTCTATAACCAGTGACTATGCTATGACTGTCATGGCATTATCCCGCTACTGGCAAAAGTTTCATCCTGAAAAAATATAGTTTTTAATGCGCAGCGAAAGTGCAATCTTTGAACTAATATTATCTGTCGCTAATAAAGATAATAGAGTGCGCGCGGTTGTATTAAATGGGTCTCGAGCCAACCCAAATGCAAAGCCCGACATATTCCAAGATTACGATATTGTTTTTGTAGTTAAAAACCTTAAAGAAATAATAAAAGAGCCAAACTGGCACAAACAATTTGGTGAAATACTAATAATGCAAACTCCAGAAGCAATGGCTGAACCCGAACCTAAAAATGATGGCTCTTTTAGCTATTTGATGTTGTTTACTGATAGCAACAGAATTGACTTAAGACTAGTTCCAATAGAGCGAGTTAATGAATTATCAAATGATAGTTTGGCAGTGAAATTATTAGATAAAGATGACATTTTACCCAAGTTTTTAGAAGCCAGTGAAAGCAGCTACTACCCAAACGCCCCCAATGCCAAAAAATATGCTGATTGCAGCAATGAATTTTGGTGGGTAGCAACTTATGTTGCCAAAGGCTTGTGTCGGCAAGAGCTAATATATGCCAAAGCCATGACGGAAATAGTAAGAACACAGTTGCTTAAAATGTTAACTTGGCATTTAGGTATAAAAACGGATTTTAAAAAGAATTTGGGCAAAGAGGGTAAATATTTTAAAGACTATTTAGAGCCAGAACTATGGCAAAAATTAACTACTACTTATGCAAATTTTGAACTTGAGGATAGTTGGCAAAGCTTGTTGAATATGCTCGAGCTTTTCCAAATTATCAGCCAAAAAGTAGCCACACAGTTCAGTTTTAAGTACCCAAAACAAGAAGCAAGAAATGTAATCGCTTATGTAAAACAGCTACACGGCTTAGCAATAGATGCCAACAGCATAAACCCTAGCTAAACAATAAAAATATTAGCGTTACAAACAATAGTATAAAAAGCACAAACAAAATTCGCCAAGCAATATGAGCTTCTTTTAATTCTAAAAATTGAAAACCTACGCTTAAAAACTTGATGACCGTAGCTATCAATATCAGCCCAAACACAAGCATCTTACTAGCAAATCCAGAAGACTCAGCCATAAAAAAACCAAAAAGCGTCAATAATACCAGTAATATCCAAGTGATTGTATTTATCCTAAAACTGTTCATAGCAAGCTCCTAATTAAGTAAGTAAATAACTGCAAATAACATCAGCCAAACCAAATCACACATATGCCAAAATGCCGCACTACTCTCTACATCTAGCAAATTATTGGCAGAATATTTACCTGCTTTGATATTAAAATAAATCCCCAACAAAATCAGCGTAGCTATTAATACATGTAAAAAATGGAAACCAGTTAGGAGCCAATAGAAAGTGAAAAACAAGTTATAGTCTAAACTAATACCATGCTCGAGCTTTTGGTAATACTCATAGGACTTCAATAATAAAAACCCAATACCCGTAGCAATAGCAGCCAATGTCCAAACTGCACTTTTTTGGCTATCTGCTCGCTTTAAGCTATTGACACTCATAGCCATAAAGTAGCCGCCCGTTATTAGGATAATAGTATTAATTAGAGCAATTTTTTGTAGTAATAGTTGCCCTGAACTCTGAAATAGCTCTAGATTTGCCTGCCTCTGAATAGAAAAAATAGTTAGGCCAGCAGCAAAAGTTACTAGCTCAACCAAAATAATTATCCAAAGCAAGATTCCCCCTGGAGGGTACCAAAATGCTTTTTTATTTTCTTGCTGCATAAATCACCTAATTCTAGGAGTAACTACTCCAAAAAACATAATGACTTAATTCAAAGAATGATTTCAAGGACTTTTGACCCTAGAATAATTGTTGCTAAATATTATACAACAATACTTGGATATTGTTATCAGAGTATAATCTCATTAATGTATTGATTTTTATTGAAAGGAGTATTAATTAGTTTAAAAAGCCATAAATACATGTTTTTGGCTTCGAGGGAGTAAACAGAACTTTAAAAGGTTCATAAGTTTTTTATAGGAGGTGAGATTTTATGCTTTCAAAATCTCAAGCAAGACTGTTTTTTCTTATAGGTACGGTGGGTTTCTCACTGCTATTCTTATTTTTAACCGTAGATACTATGAGGCAAGTACCAAAGCAGACTAACCAAGACCAAATTACCGAAGCAGTAAAACGTGGTAAAAGAATCTGGGAACATAATTACTGCATGGGTTGCCACACTATCTTTGGTGAGGGTGCATATTATGCCCCTGAACTTACCAAAGTGATAGATCGCCGTGGTGAAGCTTGGATTAGAGTGTTTTTAAAAGATCCACAAGCCATGTATCCTGGTCAGCGTAAAATGACTAATTATGATTTTAGTGAAGGTCAAATTGATGATCTTATCGCTTACTTTGATTGGATAGGCAAAGTAGACCTAAACGGCTTTCCACCAAAACCAGTTAAGCGGTTGGTACAGGCAGCTAGTAGCAATAGCGGAAGTTCTTTTGCAACAACTACCGTAGACCAGCCTGCAATATATGGTCAACTTTGTACAGCTTGTCATAGCCTGCAAGGCAGTGGCGGCAATGTTGGCCCGGCGCTTGATGGTGTTGGCAATAGATTTGACGAAGAGTATTTAGGCAAATGGCTAAAAGACCCGCAGGCAGTAATAGCTGGTACAGCAATGCCAAAATTACCGCTTAGTGATAGTGATATTAGTGCACTCACTGCATTTTTATCAGGTCTGAAATAGGCGAGGAGGATAATTAATGAAATTTAAATCACAAAAGGTTGCCTATTGGTTTTTTGCATCTGCATTGGTTTTATTATCACTACAAATAATTTACGGGTTTATTATGGGCTTTGCTCATATGGGCTACGACGGTTGGCATGCAGTTACCCCATTTAATACCTCACGAGCTGTACACACTAATCTTTTGGTTGTCTGGCTTTTAACTGGTTTTTTTGGAGCAACTTACTTTATTATCCCAGAAGAAGCAGATCGTGAGCTTTTTTCGGTAAAACTTGCTTATATTCAGCTCGTTACCCTAATGATTGTTGGTGTTACGGCTGTTGTCGGCTTTCACTTTAATTGGTGGGAAGGTCGCAAAATCTTAGAAATACCGCGCCCTTTAGACTTTTTCGTTGTAGCCAATGTACTTCTATTTATCTTTAATATCGGCATGACCGTATTAAAAGGCAAGCGCTTTACCACCACTGGCATTGTGCTATTTATGGGGCTTTTTTCAGCGGCTCTTTTATACTTGCCAGGTATGATTGACTTTGATAACCAAACTATAGATTCTTATTTCCGCTGGTGGGTTGTCCACCTTTGGGTAGAAGGCGTTTGGGAGCTGATAATGGGGGCTATTTTAGCTTATTTGCTAATTAAGCTAACCGGGGTTGATCGAGAAGTCATTGAAAAATGGCTTTATGTAATTGTCGGGCTAACTTTCTTATCTGGTATTTTGGGTACTGGTCACCACTATTATTATATTGGTGCTCCTAAATATTGGTTAGCCATTGGCGGTATTTTTTCAGCAATGGAGCCTTTGGCATTTTTGGCGATGGCTTTATTTGGTCTATTTATGTACCGCAGGAGCGAGCGAAACCACCCCAATGTTATTGCCATGTTATGGACAATTGGTAGTGCGGTAATGTCATTTGTAGGTGCAGGCTTTTTAGGTTTTGCACACACCCTACCACAGGTAAACCTGTGGACTCATGGCACCTTAGTTACTGCCATGCACGGTCACCTTTCTTTTTGGGGCGCTTATGCCATGATTGTATTTGCAATTATGACCTATGCCATGCCTCTTATGACTGGCCGTAAGTTGTGGAATAATAGAATGGGCTTGTATGCTTTCTGGCTATCAAACCTAGGCATGGTAGCTATGACAGGAGCTTTTGCCGTTGCTGGTATTGCTCAGGTGTATTTAGAAAGGCGTTTAGGTTTAGACTTTTTAGCCGTTCAAAAAGAAATTGAGCCGCACTTTTTAGGCTTAATTTTAGCTGCAACATTATTCTCTGTTGGTATAACAATGTATCTCATCAACTTTTATAACTTCGGTTTACCAAAAGACGAGATGGTTGGTAAAGGCGACAAATTAGAAGCTGCTTCTGGTTTTTCTGGCGAATAATTGTAGTTTTCTGATGCGTTACTTATTTTTAAGTCTATTAGTTTTGTTCAATATATCTCTTGCCCAAGGTTCTGGGCAGGAGATATATCAGCAACTCTGCCAAGTCTGTCATCAAAAAGATGCTTTAGGTACAATAATTGAAGGTGGGCTTTTTAGTGGAGATAATTTTCATGAAACTAGAGTAGAAGACGCCGGCATTGCAGCTGCATTTCCACCATTGGCAAATAATATTTCAAGAACCTATAAGCTACAAGGCGGGCCTGATTATTTAAAAAGCGTTCTTCTCTATGGCTTAGTAGGCAAAATAACTGTCAACAGTCAAATTTATGATGGAATTATGCCCTCATGGGCAAATTTAAGTGACCAAGAGCTTAGTGATGTTTTAAACTTTGTACTTAGCAATTGGTCTGATGAAGAGATTATAGAAATTACAGCAACTGAGTTTACGGTATTAAGACAAGAGAATCGGGATTCGGAAACAAACTGTCAGGCTCGAGCCCAACTTAATCTAAACTGCCAACTTAGTCAAGAGAAATAAAAGGAGGTATAAATATGGAAACCTTAAAAGAGAAGCTCCCCTACTATCTGGCAACAGCTAGTGAAGAGGAGATTTTTGAACATTCTTATAAAAACAAGCTACCCGTCTTATTAAAAGGCCCCACTGGTACAGGCAAGTCCCGCTTTGTAGAATATATGGCTGCCAAATTAGGCAAAGAGCTAATTACAGTATCTTGCCATGAAGAAACCTCGGCCTTAGATTTATTAGGTCGTTTTTTAGTAAAAGGTGCAGAAACAGTTTGGCTAGATGGGCCCTTAACCAAAGCTGTACGCAGTGGTGCATTTATTTATTTAGATGAAATTGCCGAGGCACGACCTGATGTTATTGTGGCTATCCATTCACTGACGGATCACAGACGAGAGCTATATTTGGACCGCCATGACGAGGTAATCCCAGCGGGTGATGGTTTTATGCTGGTGGCTTCTTATAATCCTGGCTATCAACGCGGTTGGAAAGAATTAAAACCATCAACTAGGCAACGTTTTGTAAGCTATAGCTTTGATTATCCAAGGCCAGAATTAGAAGCTGAAATATTAGTTGGTGAAACTGGTATAGAAAAAAATATAGCCAAAAAATTAGTGCAATTAGCCAACAAAATGCGTAACCTGCACGAGTTGGGCATCTCTGAAGCCGCTTCAACTAGGCTTTTGGTAGATGCTGCCAAACTAATGCAAACTGGTCTAAATGCCAGAACTGCCTGCTCTGTTGCTATTGCCGAGCCACTCAGTGACGACCGTGAAGTGGTAGAAGCTCTAAATGATATTATTGATTTGATGTTTTAAATGGAATTAGACCAGATAGTTTTCAAAAAAATCTATGATTTAGTTGCTCGCTTAAGAGCAAAACCTATTGACCATGCATTAGAAGCAAGGACAGTGAAATTAATAGATTTAAAAGATAGGCTTACTCATTTGGCTCGAATTTTAACCGGCGAAGCTATTGAAATTATGACAGCCGAAGCTGAAGGTGGCTATACTGGCAGCGTATTCTTTTTACCTGCTAGCTATGCAAATGCTGATAGCTTAGAAGCTAATACGAATTATTATATTTTTAGAACTTGTTATTTAGCCATGCAAAAAGAATTGAATTTAAACTGGCAAGATAATCTGGAGCATAGCCTCGAGCAGGCTCGAGAGAAAGCTATTGAAAGTTCTGAGCAAGTTTTAAACAAAGTTTTTACAGAGCTACCTGGCTTAGAAAGTATTTTTGAAAATCTGCGTAAATATGAAGACCCAGACTCGGCTTATCTTTGGGGTAAATGGATGATTACTGACCCTAGTAAGGGTTTAATTAAAAAAGAAGCTATTCAAAGTGCTGATGTTATCAGTGATGAATTAGATGAACTAAGCCCGACAAGCGAATTAGAAGCTCCTGCTAAAGAAATGGTCAATGTAACTGATGTTGATAATAAAACCATGCAGGATTACACCCTGCAGCATCATTTTGAAAAAGTAGATACCCTTGATGACTATGACGGTATTTGGCGTGATACCGATGGCGGTGATGAATTTGATGACCATGAAGAAGCCCTGCAAGAATTAAACCTGCAAAATACGGTAAGAGTTGATGACCCAGTGCACACTATGTACCGCTCTGAGCACTTACGCAATGCTTTTATTCCTATTGTTGGCGAGGCTAAAACTGATGCTTTTTTTATTAGCTATGATGAATGGAATACTGCTAAAAAATGTTATCAAAAGGATTATTGTAAAGTCTTCCCTGCCCCAGCCAATAAAATTGATGCTGACTATGTTAATACAGTTCTAAAAAATAATGGCTTATTAATCAGACAACTCCGCAAAAAGATGGCTCGAGTCCAATCGGAGCGAGAGCAAATAAGACGACAATATGACGGTGATGAAATTGACCTTGATATGCTTGTAGAAAACTATGCTGAGTTGCATGCTGGCAAAAGCCCAAGCGAGCGAGTTTATATTCAACAAAAAAAGAAACAGCAAGATATTTCTATTTTATTATTATTAGATTTAAGCCTATCTACCGATGCTTTTACCGCTGACGGTAGGATTTTAGATATTGAAAAAGAAGCAGTTATTGGTTTTTCTGAAGTTTTAGAAGAGTTTTATAGCCGCTTTCAGATTGATGGTTTTTCTTCGCGGACTCGTAACAACTGTGACTATGTCAATGTTAAAAAATTTGATGAGACTTGGGCTAAGGCAAAGAATAAAGTGGGTGGGCTCGAGCCTGCCGGATACACCCGTATAGGCCCAGCCCTGCGCCATGCCACAGCTGAACTAGCCAAAGAAAAATCTCGTAAACGCTGGATAATATTATTATCAGACGGTAAACCCAACGACTATGACCGCTATGAGGGCATTTATGGTATAGAAGACATCAGAAAAGCTGTCTTAGAAGCTCGTGAGCAAGAAATATATGTCTTTACCCTAGCCATAGAGAAATCAGCTAAGCACTATTTACCGCGCATGTTTGGTCAATCACAGTTTAGAATACTGCCTCATGCCTCGCACTTGCCAGAAGCCTTGGGGGAATTTTATTTGCGGATTAGCAATTAACTCGGGCTTTAATGTTAGCTAGCCAATTCTTAATTCTTTCTAACCATGAGCAACTAACAAATAAATCACCAAGATAAAAATAGCAACCATGGTACTAGTCTCGAGCCAATTCACCTTGCCATCATCTTGGACTGCTTTCCACAATATTAACATTGATGGAAAACCCAAAAAGATTGTACTGGTGGTGTGAATATCAATTGGGATTACCGCATTAGCAATGCCCAAATCAGGAATAAGCCCAGTCTGAGTAAAAATAGCTAACATGATCATAGCTATTGGTAAAACCAAAAATGGTACCTGAGTTACTGCGCCCGAAGCATTTGCTAAAGCAATATTGTATTTTTTCTTAAAATGAGCTGTACCAATCATTACAAAAGCACCCGCAGCTGAAAATATACTCAAAATAACCGCCCCAAGCATCTCAGAATATCCAGCAGCCTCTAATTTTTCTACCAAAATACCAGCAAACTCACCAACCGAATGACCACCAACTACCGAGGCCGCTAAACCAGCTAAGCTAAAGGCTATAATTGTGCCTATAGACATCAGGGCTTCATTTTTTGATTTTTCCATAGGAATGTCTTCTTTTGATTCTGGGCTGTGCTCGCCAGAAAACCTCTTTATTAGTTGGCTGATTGCCACTGCTTGAATTGCAAGCAAGATAAAACCAAAAACATATAAATCTCGCACACTTAAAAAAGCATTACTCACACCCTCTGCCGAAAATGCTTTCATTAGCATCATAATTACTCCAAGGCTAAAAAATACCCCAGCAGCGGCAGCATATAGGTCGGTACTTAGCTTGACTAGTGGTAGCGGCAAATGGGCATTGCCCTCTATATCTCGTGGTAAAACACCCGAATACAGCCCAAACACAGCCGCACCCACGTGCAAGGTCAAAACCGTCACTATAAAGCCCACCCTAGGCGTAGCAATCAGCACAAAAGCCAGCATTACAAGCTCAGGAATATTGCTAGATAAACCAGCTAATGTGCCAGCTACAAAGGAATTCATTTTTTTACGTTTAGCAAAACCCTCTACCGCCATTATCATCATCTCTGATGAGGCAAAAACCACCAACAAACCGCCTATTCCCAAAATTATGGCCAGTAGCCAACCATGTGAATGGATTAAAAATGTCGCAATTGCAACTAAGATAAAACCAATAATTAAAAGCCATAGCCATTGCTTGCTATGCCCACTGTTTGATTCTTTAGACATATAAAATCAAAGCCTCTTTTAAAATTTTGTAAATCATAGCAAATATTAACATATTCATAATCGCCAAACTCTATTGCTCTAAATTAAAAAAACTTTCATGAAACAATATTCTTAGAAAAACAAGGACATTTGACTCTATGGAAAACTTATTAATATGGTTAAACTTGGACTTGTTTATCGGAGTAATTGTTTGACCGTGTAAATAAATACTCCGATTGAATTAGAATAGCCCAAAGGCTATGAGTAAAATCATCAATATACACAGGAGGTTTTTGATGAGAATTTTTAAGTATTTATTATTAATAGTAGTTTTGGCAATTGCTAGCCAAGCATTTGCTCAAACTGACGCCCCAGCTATGACAGACGATGAGATGGTAACAGCTACTGACATCTTTTTTGATCGCTGTGCTGGCTGTCATGGTGTTTTACGTAAAGGTGCTACTGGTCCAAACATTACCCCAGAGCATTTTGCCAATGACAACAAAGGTTTGCCATACATAAAAGCCGTAATTTTTGGTGGCTTACCAGGCGGCATGCCTGATTGGGGTCGCCAAGGAATTTTGACTGATGAAGAGCAAGACCTAATGGCAAGATTTGTTCTTAATGATCCACCACAACCACCAACTTGGGAATTTGGCAACATTAAAGATTCTTGGGAATTACTAGTACCTGTTGCAGATAGACCAACCGAGCCACAAAGCAAACGCAATTGGGAAAATTACGTTGGTGTTATTTTACGTGATGTTGGTAAAGCTGCCATTATTGATGGTGACACCCGAGAGCTAGTAACAGTAGTTCCTACTGGCTATGCTACGCACATCTTGCGTTCATCAAAATCTGGTCGTTATTTCTATGTAATCGGTCGTGATGGCAAAGCCAGCATGATTGATTTATTTATGGATCCACCAGCAGTAGTTGCTAAAGTTCGTCCTTGCTTAGATGCTCGTAGTATTGAAAGCTCAAAATTTGAAGGCTTTGTAGACAAATATGCAGTTGTAGGCTGTTATTGGCCAAGTGCTTTTGTAGTTTTTGATGGCCTTACTCTAGAGCCTATTAAAATGGTATCTACAGTATCTTATGTAAAAGGTGCTGGCGAACTTGTTCAAGAAGCTCGAGTAGCTGCAATTGTTGCTTCTGAAGACAGCCCAGAATGGATTCTTAATGTTAAAGAATCTGGTCAAACTTGGTTTGTAAACTATAGCAACGTTGATAAAAAAGGTCACCCTTTAGACGTAACAATGATTGATACCGAACGCTACCTACATGATGGTGGTTGGGCAAATCAACGCAAATATTTCATCGTTGCTGCTAATGCCGAAAACAAACTAGTTGTTATTGACCCTGCAACTCGTGAATTTGTAGCTTCTGTAGAAGCTGGCGTAAAACCTCACCCTGGCCGTGGTGCTAACTGGGTACATTCAAAATTAGGCCCTGTTTGGGCAACTGGCAACATTGGTAGCCCAGAGGTAACCGTAGTTGGCGTAGATCCAGAAGGCCATCCAGATCAAGCTTGGCAAGCTGTTGAGCGTATTGAAATGCCATTTACAGGCACACTATTTATTAAAGCTCATGATGCCAGCCCTTGGGTAATTACTGACTTTACAGTAAGCTCTAATCCAAAAGGTTCTACTTCTCTTTGTGCTATTGGCAAAGAATCATTAAAAGTTGAAAAATGTTGGGAAGTTCCAGGAGCTGCTGATATTAAAGCTCGTATAGTTCATATCGAATTTACTAAAGACGGTAGCGAGTTCTGGGTATCTGCATGGGCAAACAAAGAAACTCCTTCATTTATCGCAGTTTATGACAGCAATACTTTAGAAGAAATTGACAGAATTACTGGTGATTGGTTACTAACACCTACTGGTAAATTCAATGTTTATAACACCGCCAACGACATCTACTAAGAAATAACCTCATTTCAAAAAGGCTTTGGGTAAAACCAAAGCCTTTTTTATTTGCTAAGCTGAGAGTTCAAAATATTGAACCCCTAACTTATTGCTAAGTTTTGGCTTGTGCAGTCGGCTTTGTGCGACTTGGCAATGTGTATTGCTTTATGCGTGGGGTTATTCATTTTCCACTAATTCTACATAATCATCTGAACTTAAAACTGTATCATAAAGACCAACTTCTTCGCCTTCATGTTTATTTATTCCGATATATTCTAAACTTGCATCTTCATACCTTTTAAACTTATAGACAGCATCATTCATAAGTGAACTATTAAATACGCCAAGGCTTACAAGAAGTTCAAATTCTTTTACATCTAATGCTGTTACTTTTTTAAATAGACCCGGCTCTAGTTGAGTAATTACATCTTTCAAGCTTCGTTCTCGATAATCTGTCAAATACATAAAAACAGGTATTCTTGTCGCAAGTTTTTTGAGTTTATCTTGTATCTTCTTTCGTAAACTCTTGTATTCTTTCTCTTTGTCTGAAAGCTCCTTTTTCTCTTTTTTAGAGAGTTTTTCATCGTTAGCTTCTTTCTTGGCTTTTTTAACTGCTTCCGATTTGTTTATGATTGTCTCAATGTCTTGATTTAAATTCCTAAAGCCTTCAATACTCATCAAAGCCTTCATTGCTTCATCGTTGCTCATTAAGCGAGCAAGCGTTGCATTATCAACATTTACAAGCAATGCACTTTCCCAACGTCTTGCCAATAGCGTTGCGGTTGTTCCACTCATGGCAATATCAAGAACTCCTGCTGCATCAACTTGACGCATTGAACTGCCATCATAGGCGAGTACAGGCAAAAAATGAATGAACTCAGCTACATTCTTTTCAGGGTTAGATTCATTGATATTTAAACGACAAGCATAATCGGCCACTTGACTTAAAGCTCGGTTTGGTGCAAAGTCAAAAACATAGCACTCTTCTTTTATGATTTCTGTTGTACCGTCAGGGTTGTTTATTGTCCAAGGGGATTGAACTCTAAATGCTGCTTGAAAATATGTTTCAGGGCTTGAAGAGTTACGAAGCATAAAAATACCAGTCCAAGGTTTTACTGTTACACCAGTTGTTAATTTTCCACAAGATAGGGTAATCGTTTTTGTTTCTAATGGATTATCCATTGCTTTATAAACTGGTGGCAATGCTTCAACACCAATACCCGCTTGGGTACCAGCTGCTACTACAATTTCATAATCATGCCAAAATGTGTTCTGTCTTTGTTGCATTAAATTACGCATGGCATAAGCCGAAGCTACGCTTGGTAAAAACCAAAATGTATGGGTTAAAATATTTTTTAGGCGAGCATCTGAAAATGGCATTGGTGGTTTTTTGGCACCCATTTTAAGGTTGTCAAGAGTTGTTTCTCTATAACTACCACGAATTAAGTCTAACCACTTTTGAACATCACTCTCTAATTTGAATTTTGCATTTTCCCCAACACCTTCGGCTGCAAAGAAAACATTCAGGTCAAACTCATTAAATTCACCACCAAGGGCAATTTCTTTAATGGCCTCAGGCATTTGATAGGTAAGCATTACCATTCGTGGAAGTGCTGCATAAGGATTGTTTTCTCCTTTCCATTCTTCTTTTGCTCTCTGTTCATCAGAATATGTCCAGTTGAATATTTGCTCTTCTATAAATTCACCCGAAGTTATGGCTCTAAATGGTGTGCCTGACAGATACAAAAAGGCATCGGTTGTTATTGGTAAAATATCTTCATCAAACTCTTTAACATCACCCGTTTCTAAAACTTTTTCTTTCTCTTCACCCTCAAAAAGGTCTTTGGCATTCTCTCGCCAAGCACCATAATGGTATTCATCAAATATTACACAATCCCAATTGGTTGCATGAACCCACTCATTTTTTGTTTTTATTCCACCTGTTGATGTGTTTCTGCCGAGAAAATCTTGAAACGAGCCAAAACAAACAAAAGGTTTTGATGTATCAGCTTCCTCATAAGATAAGCTATTACGAGAGATAAATTGCCAACCTTCAAAATCTATGTGGGTCATTAAATCCTCTTCCCAAGCACTTTGAACAGCAGGTTTAAAAGTAAGGACCAATATTTTTTCCCAACCTTGTTTTTTTGCTAATTGATATGAAGCAAATGTTTTTCCAAAACGCATTTTAGCATTCCATAAAAAGCGAGGGGTTTTATCTTTATTCTCAGGTTCTTTTTTGAAACTCTCAAAATATTGAATTGTTTTATTTACTGCTTCCTCTTGTTCAGGTCGCATTTTGAAATCTAAACTGCGATTTTCTTCGTTTAGCTCATTATTTTGGATTGCTATTATTGCCGCTTTTACATCACTGACTTTACATTTAAACCACTCACCATCGGTGTTTATTTTGCCTTTTTTGCGTAAATATTTATGTATATCATGGTCGTTAAATGAACTACCATCATTACGTATTGCCGATTCAATTAAAACTATCTCATATTTTGCTCGTGTCGCACCAATTTGCTCCTCAATTCGCTCTTGGGCCGAACGAGTGGTAAAACCAATTTTCAGTTGACCTTTACGAGAAGTATCGTTTGGCAAAGAATAAGCATAAATGCTTGGTTTTGCTTTTGGTCGCTGGGGGAAAAAATCTTTTTTACTCATTGTTATTATCCACATCAATTTTTGAGATACTGTCTCTCATTTTAAATTTTCTTGATGAAATCCTAAAAGGCGCTACAATGTAGAGATAATATCGTAATTGTTTTTCAATCCAACCTAATTGTTCAGACACCGTCTGGATTATTGGGGAAAATTTACCCACGATTATCACCTAATTCATTAGCTACATTATATTTATCATTTGCCCATTTATCAGGATTATTGATAATGTAATTTATAATATTATCAAATGATTTTTCATCTCGAATAATGTGGTCATAAAATCGCGGTTGCCAGGCGAAATCAGGATTTATTTTGCGGGCGGTTGTTGTTACACCAATTTTGAACCCACGAATTACAGATGCCAAATTTTTTGATTGTACCCCGAATTTGTTTTTTTTATTGGTACCGGTTGTAGAGACGCAATGCATTGCGTCTCTACGGATCGTATTGTATTGATTTTCGCCAATAATCACTATCGCATGAAAATGGTTTGGCATAACCACAAATTCACCCATTTGCAAATTCATGTCGGGTCGTATTGCAAATGTTTTTTCCCATTCATTCCGTACAATTACACCGATATTGGATAATTGCATTATGCCATTTTTTATATCACCAAAATAATTTTTACGATTTTTTGTGCAAACGGTTATAAAATACGCACCCGCCCACCCGTAATCCCAATTTTGCAATCGGGTGGATGCGATGCGGTATTTGTTTTTGAATTTACCTGTCTGCATAACTATCTATTCCACAGATTTAATTTTTGAATCAATAAATGTCCACTCATCATCGGTAATACCCCAGCGTTTTCGTAATATTTCATCGGTAAATTCTATATCGTATTTTTTTAAATTTGGAACAAAGACAAATTTTTCACGAGTAACATGTTGTGAAATAACCGTCTGTAAAAGTAAAAAGCGGGCAATTTTAGTGAACAAGTAAGATTTAAAAGATAACACCTCTTCTTCTGTATCAAAAGCACAGGCAACAAGCCACGACTCCGTGCAAATTTCCCCGGGTTTGGCAATCTTTACATTTCCGCTGTAGTAAAATCCTATTGGTTTTGAAAAATCGGTTTGACCGGCTATAGGGGCAGGAGGAATCAGCAATTTCCATTTATCTTTAAGTTTGTTGCTGTCTTTTACATCATTTGAATTAGCATACTGTAAACCCAATTTTTGAGTGAAATGACAGGGGATGCCTTGTTTTTCAGGTTTGTAATTTGTTGGTAATGCAAAGGGTTTTCTTGATGAAACAATACTATTTAAGAAGATTTTCTCTTGTTGAACAACTTTTCTAATAATTGGGACAGCTTGACTATGCCGAATGAAAATATTGAATTCGTTTAATGCTCGTTCTGAAACAACCTTTTTGTCATCATATTGATTTGTAATTTCACACAAACCTTTATTGTCTCTATCTCATAGGAAATTACACACACCTCCTGCAATATCTACACCAGGAAATACTGCCGATGAATTTTCGAAATCAACAAGTTTTCTAATCCGGCTATCATTAAGCATATCATTTCTATATTCATCTAAACCTTTGCCTCCGGCGTACCATCTTGCGGGGGTAATCATAACCAAAAATCTAGGGCTTAATTTTTTCGCTTGATTCACAAACTTATGATATACAGGGCTTGCACTTCTTCCATGCCCCCCATCACTCAACTGATACGGTGGATTTCCAATAATTACATCAAATTTCA
>CAMZLP010000170.1 GCA_947311535.1 uncultured Deinococcota bacterium
CTTGGCAGCAATTTGCATTTGCTCTATATCTAAATCTTTATAAATAGCTAAGACCCGATTTCTTTGTAAGGCTAAGCTGCGTTTATCATGCCTTGCTAAGCGCATACGGTAAATATAATGACGGTATTTGGCAGAAAACTGGGCCTCAAAGTTTTTATTGACAGTTTCTATATCAATTACTACCAAGTCGTTATCTAAATGGGCATTTATGGCTTCTAAGAGCTTTTTGTTAGAGAGCTTGGTGTTTGTGTCTAAATGTGCAGTCATGGCGATAGCATGCACCCCAGCGTCTGTACGACCTGCTCCTTTTAGGCTCGAGCATGCCCCTGGTAATTTCTTAAGAGCTGCTTGCAATTCACCTTGTACTGTGCGTTCTTTAGTTTTACTTTGGATTTGCCAGCCATGAAAGTTAGTACCATCGTATTCAATAGTTAGCTTTATTCTTCTTTTTTTATCCATAAGATTTTTATAAATTACCTAAAAAGCTTTATTAAACCTTTAGGATAATCTATTATGTCGTTACCCCCAACAAATGATACCATTTCTGCTATAGCTACTGCATCAGGAATTGCTGCAGTTGGGATTATTCGTATTTCTGGCAATCAAAGTTTTGAAATTGCTGCTAAGATTTTTAAATCAAAAAAGAATAAAGACATTTCAAAACTCAAAGCAGGTCAGGCTATTTATGGTCAAGTTGTAGATGCTGACGAGCTAATTGACGAGGCTATTTTGCTAAGTTTTAGAGCCCCAAATTCTTATACTACCGAAGATATTATAGAAATACAGACTCATGGCGGGCCAGCTATTTTAAAAAAAGTTTTGGAATTAACCATAAGCCATGGTGCTCGTTTGGCTCAAGCTGGTGAATTTACCTTGCGAGCTTTTTTAAATGATCGCATTGATTTGCTACAAGCAGAAAGTATTTTAAACTTAGTAAATGCCCAAAGCGATAGTGCTAGGCGCAATGCTGCTATGGGCTTAAACAAAGATTTAAGTAAAAAATTAGATTTAATTCAAAGCCAAATAACCCAAGTATATGCCAGCATACAAGCTGTTTTTGATTACCCAGAAGAAGGTGTGCCAGATGCAGAGTTTAGAGAGCCGCTGTTATCAACCATAGAAATAATTGATAATTTATTAAAAACTGCCAAAGCCGGTAAAATTAGCCAAAGAGGTGCCAAATTAGCAATAGTTGGCAAACCCAATGTTGGTAAATCAAGCTTACTTAATGCTTTATTAGGTTTTGAGCGTTCAATAGTTAGTAATATTCCAGGTACTACCCGAGATTATTTAGAAGTGATGCTAGATATAAACGGTGTACCAGTTTTAGCAATAGATACGGCAGGCATACGCGAAACCCAAGATATTATTGAAGAACAAGGTGTAGTAGCTGCTCTTGATATTGCAAAAAATGCTGATTTGGTGCTTTATTTATTTGATGCTAGCCAAGATTTAGCTGATTTTGATTACGATGGGCTCGAGCCCAACCGAAGCATAATAATAGCTAACAAAATTGACCTTTTAGATAATACTGCCAAACTTGATTCCAAAATCCAAAGAATATCTGTAACTAATAATCAGGGTTTAGAGGATTTAAAAGACTTAATAAAAGAAAAACTAATTGGTGATTTATCTAGCACAGAATTCTGGATTTCAACCGAACGCCACGAAGAAGCTCTAAAGCAAGTTAAAGTTCACTTAGAACAGGCTTTGCGGGTAAGTGAAGACTTGGCTTCGATTGATTTGGAATTAGCTTTAAAGACTTTAGCAGAGATGACTGGTCGCCATGAAATCTCAGAAGAAGCCTTAGAATATATTTTTGCTAACTTTTGCGTAGGGAAATAGAGGAGAGCTAGTTTTTGAGTTCTAGGTATTCTTTAGCTGTCATAATTGGGATTTTTGAGTTCTTAAAATCTTTTGGATTTCTGCTAATAATTACCTTGGCAGAATTTTTTAAAGCATTATAATATTGAAAGGCATCTTCAAAATCTTTAAAAGATGAAGCTAAAGATTGGTCGATTTCCTTTCCACCACTGTTACAAACAGTAATTATTGTTCTCATTGCGAACAGGGCTTGTTTTGTCTTAGTTTTACCTATTTGTTTTCTTAAAATATATTCAATTGAAATAAAACTCATAGTACTTACCAAAATCAAAATCTCCTTGTCATCAGCTTTTTTAAAAAGCTCTTTGGCAGGTAAATAGTAAGGTGGCCTTTGCCCAAGCCAATCTAAGATGATATTGGTATCAACAAAAACCTTTTCCACTACTTGTATTTCTCTACTAAATAGTTAAGATAATCATCATTATAATTACTATCAGAAATATCAATGATTCCACTTAATTGCTCAACTATACTGTCTTGAACCTTTTTTTCTGGCTTAGTTTCGGCAACTACTTTTTGAAAGAAATTCTCAACCATGAATGAAAGACTTGTGTTATTAGCTTTTGCATAAAGCTTTGCTTTATTAATTATATCTTTATCTAATTGTAGAGTTAATTTTGTATTCATAGATATTCCTCACGTGTAATTATATAATAATATCACGTATTAATCAACTACTATTGCCAAAGAGACAACCGGAAAATTCGTATGGCTAGCTAAAAAACTATTGGATTTACTCAAAAAACTTAATGAGGGCTTATGCAATTTTTTTATGGTATTTGTTAAAAGCTTTACTAATTCTTAGAATTCAATTGTTATGAAATAACCTTAAGGCCTAAGTCTTTGACTACCTGATGCTTGGTCGGTTTTGACTATTATGCTGAAGAAGCAGTTATATGAGGCCAGCAGTTTTTAAGCCTAATAATTTGCAGGTATTTTGCTGGTATAAAGCTTGATTTTAATGGCTTTTAAACTTTTTAAGAAACTTGCTCAAAGCTAATTTCTAATTCTTTGGCAGCTTCCTGAACAGCGCTAGGAAAGCTCGAGCATATTCTCTCGAGTACTTTGTTAGCTGTAAATTCAATCATTTTAGTTAGAGCTTTTCCGCCCCATTTCTCTGCTTTTGGTAAAATTAGCATGATTGTTATATCAAAGCTATATTCTACTCGGCTGCCATTTTTGGCAGGGCTAACCACACTAAGCCCAGCAACTTTTGCCCAGCCAGGAGCATTGGTGGTTATGTTGCTAGGCTCGAGCCTAGCCCCATGGTCTATAGTAACTAAATGGCTTTTAAATTCCAAAGTTTGCTGACCAAAAAGTGCAGCATTAACAGGTATCCCAGCTTCTAGTAAATTATCAGCATTAATTTTTAAATCACTAATAAAACTAGCCTTAGAAAGGCTGTTTTCTACATCTCTTACAAAGCTAATAGCAGTCTGTACTGGTAGATTAAGCACAAAATCAAAATCAATGTGGTGGCTTAATTGCATTATGGTCTATGACCTACCCATTCTACTCGAATATTTTTTTCTTCCAAAGCTTGTTCTAATTCTTCATTACTTGGGTTTTTAAGCCTTGGTAAGTTTTCAAACATTTTAACATTGGTAGCTAAGCCAACTCTGACTGTGATTTTTAAATCCTCGCCAATACGGCCAATTCGCCAGATTAAGCTAGAGGCCAAAGAATCAACTTGAGATTCTTCTAAACCTAATTCTTTAAGTTTTTCAGCAACTAATGTTTCAGTCATTATTCCTCGATCCTTGCTTACTAGCAAAGCTATTTATAATAATAGCATGGAATGAGATATTTCCCTTAGCTATCGTACACTAGTTTGATTCTTCAAACTTAAAATATTTTTTTGAGCTTAATTAACTAGCTGCCTGCTAATTTAAAGCCACTAACTTAAGACGTAAACTTACTGTGATTAGTGCTAAAATAACAGCTTATGTCTGACTCACTACCTAGCCGAAGTCAAGAAAAATCAATCGAGAATATGTTTGGCGATATAGCTCACCGCTATGATTTTTTGAATCATTTACTCAGTTTTGGAGTGGATATTCATTGGCGCAATCAAGCTGTAAATCTAGCTCTAAAAGATGCCCCCAAAGACATCTTAGATGTAGCTACTGGCACCGGGGATTTAGCAATTTCTTTAAAAAAAGTAATCCCTAATGCAAATATAAGTGCTATTGATTTCGCTGAGAATATGCTTAACATTGCTAAGCAAAAAACCTCTAAAAAATCTCTAAAAATCGATTTTAAGGTAGGTGACGGCCAAAATATTGATTTTGCAGATAATAGTTTTGATCTTCTAACTATAGCTTATGGTATTCGTAATTTTTCTGACCGAGATTTGGGCTTAAGAGAGTTCTATCGGGTATTAAAACCCAATGGTAAACTGATAATTTTAGAATTCCCACCACCAACTAAAGATTTGTTTGGTAGATTGTTTAGCTTTTATTTTTTTAAGATTAGCCCCTATATAGCCGGATTCTTTTCAGGTCGAAGAGATGCTTATGAGTATTTGGGTAAGAGCGTGCGTGAGTTTCCTAGCCCTGAAGAATTTACTGCTATGATAGCTAAAGCTGGTTTTGCCAAGCCAAGCTATAAAAGACAGTTGTTTGGCATATCGGTTTTATATTATGGAGAAAAGCAATGATAGGGTTTGAAGTAAATACAGATATAGAGTTAATTGATCTAGAAATGACAGCAAGTTTGAATTTTGCTAGAAGAATCAAAAAGCAAAAATCTGAACTAGTTATTTCATACTATGGAGAAAAGCAATGATAGGGTTTGAAGTAAATACAGATATAGAGTTAATTGATCCAGATTGGGCTAGTTTTGAAGAGATGCATACGCGTCAATATAGTTTGGCAATATCTTATGTCAAAAGTGTTGTCAAAGGCGAGTCTTTTGATAATGAGGTTATGAATCTGACCGTAGGAAGAGAAGGTTTCTACTTGCAATCTAAAAACTTTCCAGCGGCATTTTATGGTGAAACTGCTCAAGTGACTTATAGCTTTGTGTCAGAAGCAGAAGCGCAGGCTCTAGTTTTTGAAGCTGTGGCTTTGTATCGTAATAAAGAAGCCCGCTCATTAACTTGTATTTATAGCAATAATTCAGTAAATGATGTATTTTTTGGCTATCATTTTGACGGCTTAGAGCGTTACGAGCTTGGAAATTTAAAAGTTGGTTTGCCTTTGCATCTAAGAATAAATATAAATGCTCAAGAAAAACTAGAAATATTTGATGATTTAAGAGGAGTATTTGTTTACCAAAGAACCAACGACGGTAGGCATTTGGTTATTAAATCACCAGGTAAAAGGCAACCTTTTTTACTTCTAAATGGTTTCTCTGCCTAAAGCTATGGCTACTAGTTTTCCTGGGATTGGTCACATTTATGACCTAATAATAGTGGGTGCAGGTATTAGCGGAACCGAGGCTGCTTTATATTTGGCAAATGCTGGTTTAGATATATTGCTTGTAAGCACAAGTTTAGATACGATTTACAATTTATTTAGCGATAAAACTAAGCTAGAGGCCAATAAGGCTAGTTTTATGGCAGAGGCTTTTAAAGAGCAAGCTGTGGATGGCTATGTTGCCAGCTCCCAGATGCATAGATTAGCTAAGTACAGGCTCGAGCATAGCCAAGGTATTCATCTATTACAGTCTAGCGCAAGTAGTTTAATTGTAGAAGATAGTAATGTTAAAGGCATAAAAACTTGGGAAGGCGTGCCTCGCTACGGTAAATACAGCCTTTTGGCAGTGGGTAGCTTCTTGGCTTCAAGGCTCAAAATCTCAGCTTTAGAAGAAACATCAGGTCGTTTAAGTGAAATGAGCTATGATGATTTGTTTTTAGACCTTAGCCAATATTTATCTTTTGCAGATGCTAAGCGTAACAAAGAAAAAGAGCTCGGCAATTCGGCTTACAGCATTAGTTATAAAATAATAAATGATTCAAAAGACTATAAAATTAAAGCCCTAGGCAATCTTTATGCCACAGGGCTTTGTATTGATAACGATTTAACTTACGAAGATGCTGCTCTTAGTGGGATTTTAGCTGCCAAAAAAATTCTTCAAAACTTCTAGTAACGCTTTGTATCATCAATCGCTTTTACGTATTTGCCTATTTTTTTGATTTCACTTTCTTTTGCCCAGCTGAACTTAGTTCCCTTTTCACCAACGGACAACAACCTATAATAGCCACTTTCTTCTGAATATTCAGAAATAACATGGCGTTTGCCATTAAATAAAATTTCGTCCCCAATTAAAAACATTTTAAATTACCATCCAATAGTTTCATTACTCTAATTTTAGTCGAAATACGTTTTGTGAATATCTGTTGTACTTTAATACGGTGCTTATTATTTACTAGTTTTTGCAAAAACTAGAGTTGAGCTGATTATACCAAGGTGATCTTTTCTATCATTGACCAATATGCCTTCTAATTTAAAACCAGCTCGTTTTGCAACAGCAGAGCTAGCGGTATTTCTTTGATCACACCTAATTTCGACTCGAGCCGCATTTAGCTCTTTAAATGCCATCTCAGTTAGGGCTATTACCCCTTCGGTAACATAGCCATGACCAGTTTTGGAGCTGCGGCACCAAAACCCAATTTCAAATTTTGGAATATCCCAATCAATGCGGTGCAAACCAGAGCCAACTAAAAATTGGCCTGTTTTTTTATCATAAAAGTGATAGCGCAAATCTTCACGACTTATAAACTTTGATACTGCTCTTCTGGTGCTTTCTTCTGTATTTTCGAGTGTACTGTTTTGGGCCCAAGGCATCCAAGGTTTTAAGTCGTCTAATGATTCAACTATTGCTTCAAAAATTTCTGCCGACTCGGAAATTTTTGGTACTCTAATTACTAATCTTTCAGATTCAAATTGCTCGAGCACATTTTTCTTAGACATTTTATTAGTCTATATTAATAAATATTTGCTGGCAAGCTAATAGACTAAAAATCAAATTAGCCGCTAATGGTGTCAACTGCACAATCTAAGTGCTTAGTTTAATGGTAAATTATTAGCTAGCTTTGCTTTTTGAGAAGTAATAGCCAAATACACTTTAAAGAGGTAAGAACAATAATGGAATCAACTACTATCCCAAAACAACAACAATTAGATAGGGCTGAAACAGGGGTCTTTAAAAAGATTATGCTCGAGCTAAAAGGCTATTTAGAAGCTTTATTAGTTGCCTTTTTAATTGTTACATTTGCATTTAATACGGTTGGGGTAGTGGGTAGCTCAATGCGACCAAATCTAAATGGCGGGGTCGGTAGAGCTAGTATATTAAAATCTCTGTTCACCGGCGATCGGGTTTTTATACCAAAATATGATACATGGCTACGAAGAATAGGCATATTAGGAAACTACCAGCGCGGTGATATTGTAGTTGTTCGTGAACCAGCTAATGCCCCCTCAGCAGTGATGGGTGAGCGAAGACAGTTCTTTATAAAAAGAGTAATTGCAGTTCCTGGTGACCATTTGCGAATTGATGCTGGGCAAGTTTTTATAAATAATTATCCTCTAGATCAGAGTTTTATTAGCTCATCTGGTGAAATAACCCCAGATCCTATATTTTTTCCATTAGTTAGCCAAGAAAATGGCCTTGTCAATCAGTTTTATGTAGATTGGATTGATACCAGCTACGGTACCAAATATCCATCTTTGCCTTATGAAAATTACATTGCTAAGCCTTGGCCTGTCAATAATAAAGATGTAAGATTGTATTATGGTCAGGTTTTGGATAACTTGGCGCCAGTTTCCAAAGAAAGCAAAGAAAATACAGCAATTTTGGTGGATTTAATAATCCCAAAAGACCATTATTTTCTTATGGGAGATAATCGTGAATCAGCACGTGGTGGCTCTGAGGATTCACGTTACTTTGGTCCTGTCAAAAGTATCTCTATAGCTGGTAAAGCAACAGCAGTTATTTGGCCGCCAAAGCGTGAGGGTAATTGGAATTGGCGTTCTTTAACTCCACCTGCAGGTTTTGCTAATATTCCACAACCCTAAAATGTTTCAGTTTTAGCGATAAGTTTTTTTGCTAGCTACTTGGATATTCTGAATCATATCAAGGGCCTTGCCTGTACCAATAATTACAGAATCATCTGGATTGTCTGCAATTGATACTGGTATATGGGTTAGATTAGCCAAAAATTTATCAATATTATTTAGCTTAGCTCCACCACCAGTGACTAAAATACCACGTTCAATAATATCAGCTATTAGTTCTGGAGAAGTGCGTTCTAAAACTTTGAGCACGCCATAAGATATTTTATCTAATGAATTTTTTAAGGCAGCTACAATATCTTCTGAATTAATATCTATAGAAATAGGTAAGCCGTTTATTAAGCTTCTTCCTTTAATTGACATAGTCTTAATAGGCTTATCTGAGCTAGCTATGGCTGAACCAATAGTCTTTTTTATCTCTTCGGCAGTGCGGTCACCAATTAATATGTTTTCTTTTCTTCTTAAATATCTAATAATATCTTGATCAAATGTGTTCCCAGCAACTCTGATTGACTCGCTAACTACAATGCCCCCAAGGCTAATCACTGCAATATCGGTAGTACCGCCACCGATATCTATAATCATAGAGCCAACTGGGTCGGTAATATTTACACCTGCTCCAATGGCTGCGGCTATTGGCTCTTCTATCAATAAAGCTTTTCTTGCCCCAATTTCATCAGCTGCTTGCAGTACAGCTCGCTTTTCTACATCGGTTGTATAGCTGGGGATACAAATCATGATATTTGGTTTTAGTATTTTTTGTGGTCCAGTCAAAATTTTGTTTATAAATGCTTTTAACATTTTTTGAGCTAATGAATAATCTGCAATAACACCATCAGCCATAGGACGAATTGCAGTAATATTGCCAGGTGTACGGCCCAGCATCAAATAAGCTTCTTGACCAACGGCCTTTATCTCGGTGGTATTTTTTAACACGGCTATTACAGCTGGCTCCCGTAAGATAATACCTTTGCCTTTTATAAATATTCTAATATTTGTTGTTCCTAGGTCGATTGCAATCACAGCTTTAAGAGTAACAAAAATTTATGAGATATTAAAATATATAAATTATTGTATGTTTACTAAGTCTTCATAGGCTGCTGTTAAAAATGGGTGGATTATTTTTAATTTATCTTTTTGCTTATAAAGGTAGTTAATATAATAAAAGCTGGCTGCTGCCAGCGATTTGTCTAAAGACTTTAATATTCCTTTTAGGTATGGAGGCTCACCATGAGCATCCCAACAAATTTTATCTGCTACAAAGACCACTTGATCAATGACCGTACTTTCGGCTTTTAGAGTTGTATGACAAGCAATTGCACTCAATATTTCTTTGTCTTTAATATCAAACAGTTCTTTAGCTATGACGGCTGAGAGTTTTTGATGAATTATCATAGGAAATTCGTGTTCTTCAGCTAAGATATTGATAGCGAGTTTTTTGGCTAAGTCAATGCGTTCCGAGTTTGGAACTACCGCACTAATATCATGTAGGTAGCCCGCAATCTGGGCTTTTTTAGGTTTGGAATCAAATCTTTTTGCTAATATTACAGCTTCATTTGCTACTTCTATCGAGTGTTTTAAAGTATGGATATGGTCATGCTTTGTAAAAAACTTGGCTACTTCCTGCTCAAGAGGCAATTCTAGCTTGGGTTTACCCAAATAATTTGTTAATATTTTTTTACTGATAATTATTTATTCTTTTTTAATTTTCTATATTGCCCACTATAGAAAATTAATGCTTTGCCATCAGTATAATTTAGATTTTCAACTTTTCCAATAAATAAACTATGGTCACCAGCATCATATTGGGCGTAATTTGTACAATGTAGCTGAGCTATAGCCCCACTAATTACTGGAAATCCAGCTAGATTTTCAAACTCTGGCTTAGTTTTTTCACCCCAGTTTGCAAAGTGATTGCTAATACCAACCTGTTTTGAGCTTAATATACTCACTCCAAAGTCTTTACTAGCTTCTAACATTGAATGGGCTCGAGCCTGTTTTCCTATAGATATAAGTATCAATTCTGGGTCAATCGAGACCGAAATAAAAGCACTTACTGTAATACCATGAATTTCTTCAGCATTTTTGACGGTTACTATTGTAACACCAGAAGCAAACCTTCTTAAAACTTGTTTAAAACCCTCATTTGAAACTTTCATAAAAACTCCTTGCTTAAATAATACCTATTTGCACGCTTGCGTTTTTATTAACAAATTACCTTAGTTAAAATGCTTATAATAAACCAATGAATCAAGCCAAAGCAATCGAAGCTAAGCCGTTTAGCTTATTAGCAAAAGTTTATGACTCTATTATGTCTGATATTGATTATGAAGATTGGGGTGAGTTTATATTAGATACTGCAAAAAAGCATGGCTGGCATGGCCAAGGCCCTGTTTTAGATTTGGGTTGCGGTACTGGTAATTCTACATTTCCTATGTTTGCCCGAGGTTTGGAAGTGGTTGGTTTGGACTATTCAGCTGAAATGTTAGAAGTCGCTAGAATTAAATTGCCACCTGTGGAGTTTATTCAGGCTGATTTTAAAAATATTAAGATTGACAAAGAATTTAGTTTGGTCTATTCTGTTTTTGATGCAATTAACAATTTATTAGTTGATGATGACTTTTTGGCTATGGCTGCAAGTGTTTACGATATGCTCGAGCCTAATGGAATATTCCTTTTTGATGTTAATACAACAATTGGCCTAAAAGAACTTTGGGTTAGTGGCCAAGCCGAGGGCTGGGCTGGTGACGTGTATTATAATTGGAATCATAGTTTTGATTCTAAAACAGGCTTAGCCAAAGTAGAAGCTTATTGCGAAGATAATGATATTAATTTTACCGAAACCCATTATGAACGGCCCTATGATAGCGAGCTAATCACTAAGCTTTTACAAGAACTTAATTTTAAAGATATTAGCATACTAAAATACCCTGGTGGCGGTCCTGCTCCAAAAGATGCCCCTAGAATATGGGTTGTGGCAAAAAAGTAGTTTGCTTTGCTCTAATGAAATTAGCAGCAATAAGTAAATTACTTGAGTTTAGAGTTCAAAAGACAAAAGTACTAGACAAAAAGGAGAGGAATTGTTACTGATAGTGTATGAAAAAAACAGAACAATTCCTCAA
>CAMZLP010000171.1 GCA_947311535.1 uncultured Deinococcota bacterium
GTTACCGACAGTGTATGAAAAAAACAGAACAATTCCTCAAAGGCAGTATATAACAACCTCGAGTGCTAATTAAACAAGAAGATAATAAGGTTATGAGCAGCAATTTTACGACAAATACTAGCCCTAATACTCCAAAAAGAATTATATTGCTGTAAATTTAAGTTTTTTGAACGAACTAGAGCAGAAAATATAGACTCAATAGACTTTCTAGCTCTTGATAATAAACTCGGGGTTAGGATATTAAATCTTGGCAGTGTAGGCTTAGCGTTTGTGAATAGGGAAGGCTTGAGCCCAATCAGCCCAACATTCGCAGAATACACAGTCTTGCAAGTTGAAAATGGCCAAGCTAATGTTTCTTTTAGGCGGATAAAATATAGCTTACAAGATTTAAAAAAGGCTGTATTAGATTCAGCTATGCCTTATAAACATCAGTGGCTAAAAGATTGGCGACAAGTTTAAGTTTTCTTTTTGAAGTCAAGCGATAAAAACGAGGCCAATAATATAAACAAGCCACCTATTATGCCTTTGGTACCCAAAACTTCGGCAAAAAATATACTAGCCAAAATTGCTGAAATCACAGGTTCAACCGTAGCAACCATTACAGCTTTAGAGGCTTCTATTTTTTTGAGGCCTGTAAAATAAACTAAGTAAGCAAGATAAGTAGACAAAAAAGAAACTGCCAATATGTAAAGATAAGTTATTGGAGTTTTGGCACTAAAATTTACAAATGGTAATAAGCCAAGCGCACCGATTGGTAATATAAAAGCATAAATTGTTATAACCTTATAATGGCCCAAAATCCATTTGCCAAAAATATAATAGCTGGCATAACTGAGCCCAGCTAATAAACCCCAAAAAATTGCCCTAGGGTTTACAGCAATGGAGCTACTGTTATCTAAAGAAACTAAAATGACTCCAGCGAGAGCTAGGGCTAATAAGATTAGTTTTTTAGGACTAATTGCTTCTTTTAGTAATAAAAAGGCCAATAAAACTACCCAAGCAGGTGCACTATAAAGCAAAATATAAGCTAGGCTAATGCTACCGGCATCTATGGCTAAAATTAATGAAGAATAAAATACAGTGACCCCAAATATGGCAAAAGCTATAAAAATAGGTGCATCGGATCTTTTTTGTAATACGAGTTCTTTTTTTATAACAGCATGAATCAAAAACAGTATGCCAGCAATTGTGGCTCGCCAAAAAGCAATTTCCATAGAGCTAACGCCTGCTTCTAAAATAGCTTTTGAAAATACCCCAATAAAAGCCCAGAGTACAGCAGCTATAAAAACTAATAAATAGCCCGACATTTAGTAGTCTAGTTTATTTAGAATATGCTCGAGCCTAGCCAATGAGCCAATTAGAGCCTCATCGGTATCTTTACCAAAGCCGCCTGATTTAGGTAAGCCACCAATTTCTAAGATTGCAGGCCCAGCAAAATTAGCATCTTTTAGAGCTTGAAAGTACTTGTCAAAATCAATATTACCTAAGCCAAGAGGCAAATGATGATTGATTTCTGGTAATGGTGTATCGGATACATGTAAGACGCTCATATAAGGAATTAATTCTTTGAATTCGTTTAGCTCCATAGCACTGCTATGATTTAAATCCCAAACAAATTTTAGACCAGCTACTTGTTTAAGAGTTTTTAGGCATGATTTAGCACTGGCATGTAAGCGCATGGCCGCTTCGTTGTGTTCAAAAGCAAATATAAAGTCATGAGTTTTAGCTAATTCTACGGCTTCTTTTAACTGAGGGACTAGGTTTTGCTCGAGCCTAGCCATAATTTCATCAGATTCTTTGTGCAGGTCGTAATCAGGTGCCCAATGCCAGTGAACATATTTAACGGGTAAAGCAATAATAGCAGGCAAGTTAGTTTTTAATATATCTAAAGGACTATTGCCAGCACTAGTTAAGCCATCTTTATTTAAAAATAAACGTATTTCCATTACTGCAGTAATATCAGCAGCTTTTAAAATTTGTGAGACTTGCTCAAAAGAATCATCAAACCATTTCTCACTAGCGTTTTCTGCTTTTACAGAAATTTGTATAGACTTAAAACCATGTTTTTTTGCAAAAGCTATTTCTTCACGAATAGGTCGCCAATTTTTAGGAAATAATCTTGCGTTTGGGCCAATAGCTATCTTAGACATTAAATAAGTATAATCCATTTACTAGCTGCTAATTTTAATAGCGATTACTATTTTTCTACTATCTTTATAAAGATTTCGATATTTCTACTACTTTGCTGATTCAATAAGGGTAGATTTTTTTTGTAAAAACCCACTCTATATTCTCCCAAAGTCTTATAATTCCCCTATATTTTTAAATATTTTTTTTTAACTTTGCTTGTTAGAGTCCATTTTTTGTTTTGTGAAAATGCTATTAATATATTTCTAACCAAATTCTTGCTTGCATTATGTTAGTCTTTTTAGTTGTGAAGCGGTTCTTAATTTTAGTTATTTTTCTATTCTCATTTGCACTGTCACAGCAGCACTTTAATCATTTAAATATAAACGGTGTTTTGCATGATGAGATTGGTCCTTTTTATTTTATTAACTATGGCAATAATAAAGATGCCTATGTTTTAGCCAAAGATTTTGCAGAGGTTTTGGAGCTTGCTTACCGGCAAGATTTTATTGCAAATATGATATATTTTAGCTTAAATGATAAAATAGTCAGTCTAAAAGCAACTACTGATATTGCCAAGGGGATTATAAAAACCCCTGATGCCATATCCATACCAAATAAATCAATTGATAGCCCAATGGCAATTATAATCAATGACAAGGTCTATGTTGCACTTAGCCCAGTCCTCTATGCTTTTGGTGGTGATAGCCCTTATAATGTTGATGACCATACACTTTATTCAAGCCTTAAACTGGATAAGCAAAGACAAACGACAAGCACAGAAAGTAATACTTCTACAACTAGCTCTTTGGCAACTATTAGTAAGCCAAGAATAGGCAAGCAAGAAAACGGTGGAACAAGAGTAGTATTTGATTTGCCAGCAGGTAGCAGCTATCAGATTAGAGTGAAAAATAACGGAATATATATTGTCTTTAACGGGCAAGTGTTAATTGATTTTGAGCCTATTAATAATGTTGATGCTAATATTATGAGAATACAATCAACTACTTTTGATGGTTTGGCAGCGATTTCTATTAACCCTAGTTATTTTATTGCTGAAAACTCGGGTTATAAATATGCTTTGATTCCGGCAGGCTCGAGCTCGAGCCTTGACAGACTTTATTTTGATTTTCATCGAAGCAATAGAGCCATAGTAGTTGCAGGAGTCAGTACGGAAGATAATTCGGTAGATATAAGCGCAGTCACACCAGAACTTACAATAATAAAAAAAGTTGTGGTTATAGATTCTGGCCATGGTGGTAAAGACCCCGGAGCGGTTTCTAGCTATGCCATAGAAAGCAATGTTGTATTAGCTATTGCTTTAGAATTGCGTGATTTATTAGAAGCTCAGGATATTGAGGTAATCTTAACCAGAGATAACGATCATTTTTTGGAGCTTGCAGAACGTTCCGAATTTGCTAAGCCGGATATTAATCTATTTATTTCTATTCACGCAAACTCTAATAATGTAAGTTCTGCTAATGGTATTGAAACTTGGGTTTTTGGTGAGCCCTTAGATGGCCGTATGATTGCTTTGGCAAACCTAGAAAATGGTGGTGGTGAATTAGGTAAAAGCCTAACCCAAGAGGCATTAAACTATGCTCAGAGTATTCCGGGTAAGATTTATAAGCAGGAGCAACTCCGCTATAGCCTCGAGCTTGCCGAGATTGTGCAAAAAGATATGGTTGCAGCCACAGGTGCCAGAGATAGAGGTGTAAAAGAAAATGCTCTTTGGGTAATAAGAAAGGCGCGTACACCTGCAATATTAGTTGAGGTTGGTTTTATTACTAATCCAATTGAAGGTATTAAATTAACTACTTTAGCCTATCAAGAACAACTTGCAATGGGCTTGGCTAATGGCGTTGTAGACTTTTTGAATAAGGGTGGTTTAAGCCAATAGCAGTATTAATTATTACCTAGTGAAATATTAAAAAGTTTTAAACTAACAATAATGAATATTTATGATTGTATTATTGTTGGCGCTGGCCCAGCAGGACTATCGGCAGCTATGCACTTGGCTTGGCATAATAGACGGGTTTTGGTTTTAGATAGACGTACCGGACCACTTTTTTTTACACTTACTAAATTAGAAAATGTACCAGGTTTTGCAGGGCAAACCGGTGTGCAGATTATGAAATCTTTACGTACACAAGCAATTAATATGGGTGCAGAGGTAAAACGTGGCAATGTAATATCTATTACTGGTGAGTTTACCGATTTTACTGTTAAAACTCAAAAAGATGAAGAATATAAAGCCAAAACAATTTTGCTAGCAACGGGCATTGCTCGCTATCATCCTACAATTGATGGTGATTATAAGCGTTGCCTTGCTTTTGCTGCTAAATGTAATATGTTTTATTGCCCAGATTGCGAAGCACCAGAAATTGCTGATAAAGACACATTAGTTATAGGCACAGGTAATAGTGCAGGTGCTATAGGTACAGCTAAGCACTTATGGCTACATACAAATAAAATTGACTTATTGCTTACTAGCGATTCAGCTATTTCTGATGAAAATCAGGTTTGGTTAAATGATAATAATATTAAACTTCATAGGGCTAAAATAACAGCTCTGGAGGGTAAAAAAGGTTGCTTGGATGCAGTAGTATTGGATAATGGGGCTAGGCTCGAGCATGAAGCATTTTTTGTGTCTGCACCAAAATTGCCTCGAACCGATTTGGCAGAAAAATTAGGAATAAGAACTACCAAGTCAGGCCATGTTGAACCCAAAAGTCAACGCGGTGACACAAATATAAAGGGCGTTTGGATAGCTGGTGACTTAAGACCAATGACACAGCAAGTATCAGTTTCTTTGGGTACTGGTAATATTGCTGCTGTACATATTGATCAATTTTTGGCAAAACGTTAGTTTTGCAACAGTATAAATAATATAATACAGCGTTTAAAATAGCATACTGAATTTAATGAGCTAATACTCTTATGGTAAATTATTCCAAATAATATTACACCTTAGGTGACCAGAGATTTGCCGTTTGGGAATCCGTAACTTGGCACCCTTAAGTTTTTGCTTATGAACAATTGCTGACTTTGATAATTTGAGCATATTAATTATATTTGCTCTTATTTATCAATTTGTAAGAAATCCGTCATAAATAAAAAATTATAATTATCTCAGTAGTATTTAACTATGAACTATTTAAAGTTTTACTGTTATTGGAGGTAATGATCAAAAATTAGTAAGAAGCGAAGACCTGTCTAAGAACAATCGGGCGCTTTATAAGACAGCTAGCAAGTAGCGCGACCGACTTACAAGATGGAGGACAATGTGCATTACGTTATGCGTTCCAGAAATATAATAATTGGGCTAATACTAGCATTAGTATTAGCTTCTTGTAGTACTACTGCACCAATAGTAACCCCCCCTAAAGCTGATGGGGAAA
>CAMZLP010000172.1 GCA_947311535.1 uncultured Deinococcota bacterium
CCGTATCAATAGTATGGCATACTATTTCTTTAGTCATACCAAAACAGTTTATCTCTATTTCCTTTTGGAAATTATAAATAAATGCGCCATTATACATAATGGCAAATTCTGTCAGGCCTAAATCTTTGATTATATTTTCTGCTGTTCGCTTTGGTCTACCAGTACAGATTACAATTTTTGTTCCTAAATCCTTTAAGCGATTTATCTCAAAAATGCTTTGCCCGGAGATAGTTTTATCGCTTTTTAGCAAAGTGCCGTCAAGATCAAAAGCAATTAGTTTAGGAGTAAAAATCATTATATTTATTATAGCAGTAGCGGCAAGGCATGCCTTGTCGCTACTACTTTTTACAAGCTTTTTACCTACTGGCTTAGGATATTGCCTACTGCATCTAAGGCAGTTTGCAGTTTGTCGGGGTCTTTTACTCCAGCCTGAGCCATGTCGGGTCTGCCACCACCGCCACCACCAGCTATTTTGGCGACTTCACGGATAATATTGCCTGCATGCGCCCCTTTGGTTTGGGCAGCTTTGCTTACTTTTGTGACTAGTAATTTTCCACTGGCCAATACTACTATGTCTGCTGCAGATTTATCTAACAAACTATCGGCAGTATTGCGCAAGGTATTAGCATCTAAATCTTTTAAAATACTTGTTAAGTACTTATAACCAGCGGCTTCTTTTAGTTCGCTTGTAGCCGTAGTAGAGGTTTGGGCAGATGCTAATTTGTCTCTAAGCTTGCCTATTTCACGTTGAGATTGCTTTAAATCACTTTGGAGTTTTGAGACACGCTCTTCTAATTCTTCTGGTTTTACCCCTAGTTTGCGAGCTAATTGGCTACTGCTATCTTGCAAGTCTCTGATATATTCAACTGCTGTCAGGCCGCTTATAGCTTCTAGGCGGCGTACACCTGCCGAGACAGAATCTTCTGAAATAATTATAAAGCTACCAATATCACCAGTCCGCTCTACATGCAGGCCACCACATAGTTCTATCGAGTCACCCATTTTTACCATGCGGACATTTTTGCCATACTTTTCGCCAAAGAGCATCATTGCTCCAGCTTTACGGGCATCATCAATTGCAATTACTTTCCAATCCACAGCTTGATTGGCTTGTATGTCTTTATTTACTAATAGTTCGATTTCTTTTAGTTCATTAGCACTAACTGCCTGTGGATGCGAAAAGTCAAACCTGAGCCTGTCTGGGGCAACAAGTGAGCCAGCTTGGGCTACATGAGTGCCAAGGGTTTGGCGAAGGGCTTTGTGCAAAAGGTGGGTAGCCGAGTGGTGCTTTTTGGTCTCTTGACGGATTGGGTCCACTTTGGCATTAACGGTATCACCAATTTTTATTTTCCCACGTAAGACTTTGGCTTTATGGATAAACAAACCTTGGGCATTTTTTTGGGTATTGCTTATTATGAGTTTATTTTGATTGTGCTCGAGCATACCCACATCAGCAATCTGACCACCACCCTCAGCATAAAATGGCGTCTTATCCAGTATTATTTCTACATTTTGTGTTTCTTTAGCTTGTTCTACTAATTCATTATCTTTTACAATCGCTACTACTTTAGCCTCTACTTGGCTATTGTTATAACCCAAAAATTCTGTTTCACCATGTTTAATAGCAATCTCTGCCAAAACATCTTTGCCACCAACAAATACATCAACTTCGCCTGCATCAGCCTTAGAAATCTGCCTTGCCTCTTCTTTTGCTTTTTCGTAGCCTTTTTTATCGATAACAATATTGTGCACATCAGCCATATCCTGAGTCAAATCAAGAGGAAAGCCATAAGTTTGCCATAAGTCAAAAGCTACTGCACCATCTAAAATTTTACCATCTAAATCACTAAAGATTTTATTCACTCGTTCAATACCAGCCCCAAGAGTTCGTAAAAACTGTTCTTCTTCATTTTTTATAATGCTTTTTATTCGCTCACTAGCATCTTTTAAACTAGGGTAAGCATTGCCCATGGCTTTAATCACGGCATCTACTAGTTTATACAAGACAGGCTTTTTTATGCCCAGTAAATAGGCTTGTCGTGATGCCCTGCGAATAAGCATTTTGATAACATAGCCAGCCCCATCATTGGCAGGCATTATGCCATCAGAAATAGCAAAGCTGATAGAGCGCATGTGGTCAGCAATTATTCTAAATTCTACACTTTTATCATCTTGGTATTCTTGGCCTGTTATCTCTACCAACTTACGGATAGTGGGCTGAAAAAGTTCGGTATCATAGGCATCTTTTGCACCTGTTACCACAGCAACCATGCGTTCTAAACCTGCCCCAGTATCAATATTTTTTTGTGGGAGCGGGTTTAATACCCCATCTTCTAAATTAAACTGTGTGAAAACCAAGTTCCAAATCTCTACAAACCTGTCACCGCTGCCAGTATTGGGGCCAGTCTCATCATCGCTGCCATAGTCTTCACCACGGTCATAAAATATTTCTGAACAAGGCCCACAAGGTCCGCTGCGTTCATCTTTTATGGCATTAGCTGGCCAAAAGTTTTCATCTTCACCAAATCTAGACAACTTTTCTTTTGGAATACCAACGTGATTTAACCAAATATCATAAGCTTCATCATCGTCGTTAAAAACAGTAACTGATAATAAATCTGGGTCTAAGCCGAGCCACTCTGGGCTGGTTAAAAATTCCCAAGCATACTCTGCGGCTTCCTTTTTAAAATAATCACCAAAGCTAAAGTTACCAAGCATTTCAAAAAAAGTGTGATGTCTGCGGGTGCGCCCAACATTTTCGATATCAGAATCTTTGCCACCAGCTCGCATACATTTTTGAGAACTCACTACCCTTGGCCAAATTCCTTCTACCCCCGGAAATTTAGGGCTTGCACCCTGAAAATACGGTTTAAATTGTTGCATGCCTGCCACATTAAACATTAAGCCTGGGTCGTCACTTTTTAGTGAAGCAGATGTGTAAACCAAGTGCTTTTTGCTTTCAAAGAAATCTAAATACTTTTGCCTGATTTCGTCGGGGTGAATATTCTTTTTCATTTATATCTCCAATGCTTGCTAGACTGCCCAACAATAAAAAATGACCATGCTTTTTGCAGGTCAATATAGTTTTGCGATACAAATACTTGTACCGCTATTTAGGCCGCTTGTGTAGGCAGTAGAACCGTCATGCTTAAGATTTTACTTTATAAATAAGTTAATGTAAAGAGTTTGCTCGCTTTTAAGTAGTTCTAAGCGACTTTGACAGTAAATAAGGTTGAAATAAATTGAGCTATCTAAAACATCTAGTTGCTATTCTTTAGCATACGATGAGCGGATATGCCATATGAATCAAATAAAACTAAATACCATTTACTTTTCACAGGCTTTTTATCATTTATCTTAATAGGTGTAATCCAAGCTATGTATGGGCCAGCATTTTTTAGTTTTCAGGCTAATTTTGGCATAAACACCGACCAACTTGCATTTATTGTCAGTATGCATTTTATAGGCTCATTTACTGCTATTTTAGCTAGTTATAAAATATTTAAGTTTTTTGGCTATAAAAAGTCAGTAATTGCTGCGGGAATTTTGTTTGTACTTGGTGCTTTGGGTGTAGCTTTTAGTCCAAATTGGGCCCTTAGTTTGGCATCGGCACTATTAGTTGGTTTGGGGTCTGGGGTTATGGACGTGAGTATGAATATATTTTTTTTACGTGCTTTTGCTAATAAAGCGGCTCCGACGCTTAATTTGTTGCATGCCATGTTTGGGGTTGGGTCGATTTTGGGGCCTATTTTGATTGCTCTTTTCTTATTTAATATTTCAATTGCTTTTATTATTGTTGCAGTGCTGGGCTTTGTTTTTGTGCTTATGGTGTTTTGGCTCGAGCCTATCCCATTTAAAGAAGTATTACTATCGGGTAAGTCAGTGATATTGCCAATTATAGGTTTTCTACTTTTATATTTCACATTTGCCAGCGTAGAAGTTTCACTTCCTAGTTGGGAGGCAAGCTATCTGGTACCTTATTACTCTCAGGCAAAGGCTGTTTATTTTACATCTTTGTTCTGGTTGGGTATGACTATTGGTCGTTTTCTGGCGGTACCGCTTAGCATCTATTTTAAAGCAGCTAAAATACTGCTTATTAGCACAATTCTTAGCTTTATAGCTACACTGATAGCCCATAATATGGCAATCGCTGCTTATGCTTATATTATGGTTGGTTTTGCCATTGCACCAATTTTTGCAACGGCTTTGGCTTGGTTTAACGAGGTCTATCCCCAATATACCGAAAGGCTTTCGCCAATGCTTTTTGCTTCTGCAAATATGGGGGCAGTTATTGCTCCACCAATAGTTGGCTATGCTGTTGCCTCAGCTGGGAGCCAGATAATTGCAGCAATTATTAGTATTTTTGCCTTTTTTTTAATGCTGATTACAATTGTGCTTTTTCTGCGAACCTATAAGCTATAATCAAATATGGATTATATTAAATATTTGCGTAGCATGGTGGGGCATAAGCCTGTGATTATGGCTGTGGCTGGGGTGGCTATTTTCGACCATGAAAACCGTTTGTTAATGCATCACCGCAAGGTTGATAATCTTTGGGGTCTAATTGGTGGCTTTATGGAGCTTGGTGAAACCGTAGAGCAAGCAGCCAGGCGAGAAGTGCGTGAAGAGGTGGCTTTGGAATTGGGTAATTTGGAGCTTGTTGGAGTCTTTGATAACCCACTTAATACCTTGCCAAACGGTGACCAAGTCCAAGCGGTTATAAGCCTATTTGCCACCAACGAATATAGTGGTAAGCCCCGAGTTGCAGATAATGAGGGCTTAGAAGTCAAATTTTTCAAGCTAGACGAATTGCCTCCCAGAGAAAAGCTTAAATTGCCTTGGGTTATTGAGGCGGTTGTTGAAAAATATTCTAAATAGCCTAGTTGATTTTTGTGTTATCTTAAGTTTGTGAACTATGCAACCCTAATTGCGCTTCTCTCGGCAATGTCATTTTCTTTGCCATTGTTACTAAAGCTAGAAGAGCATTTTGGTATCCGAAGGAATGATGGCATATTTTTTAGCTTGGCTATTGTAATATTTGTTTGGGTTTGGTTGTATTTACGCTGGCATAGAAAAATTGAGGATAATACAGTTCAGCATCCTATATTGCCACATGAGCCTTATTTACCAGAGATTTTTTATAAAGATGGCGAGTTTCAGGGCGAGATTTATTATAAAGAGAATAATTTTGAAAAAGCCCTGAGTACTTATGAGCTTTATAAAATTGTCTTAGATAATCAGGGTTTGGATACTTTAGAATTGACTGATAGGATTTCTGAAATAAAGCAAATAAACATAGTAGAAGAGATAGCTAACGATGATTGATTTGGGAAAATATAAAAATGCCTAAGCTTGTTTTGGTGCCTAGCCCTATAGGTAATCTAAAAGATATTAGCTTGCGTGCTATTGAGGTCTTAGAGAATTCAGAGATTGTTGCAGCCGAGGATACTCGCCATAGTAAAAAGCTATTAAATCATTATAAAATCGAAAAAAAACTAATTCGTTTAGATGCTCACACTATAGAAAAGCGAGCAGCTAGGATTTTTGAGCAAAATAAAGACATTGCTTATCTAAGCGATGCTGGTACTCCAGGGATTAGCGACCCTGGCTCCGAGCTTGTTCGTATAGCTTTGAAATTTGATTTTGAAGTTGAGGTTTTACCAGGGGCAACGGCATTTGTGCCTGCTTTAGTGTTATCTGGCTTAGATACAAGTAGTTTTAGTTTTTATGGCTTCTTAGCTCGTAAAGGCCTTGCCCGCAAGGACAGGCTCGAGCAGATTGCCAAAAGCCCAATTAGCAGCATTATTTACGAATCTCCAAAGCGAGTATTAAAAACCCTAAAAGATTTAATAGAGTACTGCTCAGCTAGCAGGCAGGCAAGTGTAAGCCGCGAAATATCAAAACGCTATGAGACTACTGTTCGGGGCAGCCTAGAAGAGATATATAACAATTTGTCAAAAACAGAAGCAAAGGGTGAGTTTGTAATAGTTATCGCAGCTTACGAAGCGGAAGCTATTGACTACCATCTCTTGGCTAAAGATTTAAAAGCTCAGGGTCTCAGTGGTCAAGATTTACAAAAGGTTTTGCTAGCAAATGGTGCAGCCAGAAACCTAGCCTATAAATTAGCCTTAGTAAAATAAGTGGCTGAGCCTAGGAATAAAAGCAACTGCTAAAATTAAGCCAAGATGTAAAGTCAAAACTGCAATTGTTGGTATAAGACCAACTTTGGTTTTATTATAAATAATACTTAAAATCAAGCCGATTATTACAACTAAGAATAAAGGATTACCTAAAAATAAAGCAAAGACAAGGCTGGAAATAATAATTGCAAGTTTTATGCCATAGCGGTTTTTTAACGCGGTAATTGCAAATACTCTAAAGAATAATTCATTAATTGGCAATAATATTGCTGCAGCTATTAATAACGGAGTTAAGTGGGATAGGTTTAAATAAAACTTTTCCATGCCTAAATATTGGGGGCTATAAATTAAGTAAAGCAAACTTATTAGTAAAAGTACTATGCCCCAAATTATACCTTGTGAAGCCTGATTTGAAGATTGAATTAAAACATCACTTATATCCCAAGAATTATCATGCAAGCGCTTAATCATTAGCCCCAAAGATACTAAAGTAAAGATAATAAAGAATACAGCTCGAGTATCAACTAATTGGATTGGAGTAATTATAGCTAGCAAGTTATGGTACCTCAAGAAACTAAAAGCCATCATCGCTAAAAACCCAGAAAATATTGAACTAAAAAGAATTGAATAGAAATTTTGCATTGTCCAAGGCATTGGTTTTTCTATATACTCTAGGCTAGTTTTGCTAACTATTTTACTTTCGCCCCATAGGTGTAAACCCAAGGTAAAAATCAATAGTGCTAGCCAAATTAATTTATTAACCATCAAACTCAAAAATGGCGAGTTATAGCGTGAAGCATCTTTTAGAGTAAGGTTGCCAGCCCTAGTATTCCCTTGACCATAGTAGATATAAGCCAGAGTTGCTAAGTCGTCACTTTGCAGTTTGGTATCATTAGAACCACGCATAGTTACGGCTTTTTCTAAGAAAGTACTAGCATTTTTTAAGTCACCCTGAGCCCATTTAATACGACCCATCAGAGCTAAAATATCAGGATCGCGGTTATCATTGCTGTATTCTTGGTATTTTTCTAATTGCTGACTAGCATCATTTAACAAACCTAATTTATATTGCAATTTTGCCAAACTCAAGCGAAAATCTTTTTCTAAAGGGTTATTTAGTATGGCATTAGCATAGCTCTTAAGCGAGGCCTTATATTCACCTTTTGCTTCTGAGATTTTTGCACTAAGAAAAAATAATATCGATTTTTGCTCATTATCATAATTTTTTTCTAAGAGAATTTTCGCTTGGTTTAATGACTGCTCAGCTTTACTAAAATTACCTTTTGCAAGAGCAATCTCAGCAGCTAAGATTAAAATTTCAGGGCTTACCATGTTGTCTGGCACTAAGGCTAAACGTCTTTCTGATTGACTAGTATTACCCATTTTAAAATATATACGAGCTAAAGCTAAATTGCTTTCTGGATATTCTGATTGTATTTCTAAGGCATTTAGGCAGTTCTCTTCAGCAATTTCTAAATTACCTAATGCCTCAAAACGCAAACAGTTTTCATAATAGGTGTTTGGATTAAAGGTTTGCGATTGAGCTATTGTAAAAACCAAAGCACTTATGATGCTAATAATTATTAATTTATATTTTATTTGAATAAGCATTCTAACCTCAACTATCTAATTAGCTATATAATGCTGTAAATTTAAGAATATTACCTACAAAAATTTCACTTTTTTTAGCTTAAATGAATTTGTTAGCATTTGATTAAAGCTCTATTTTAGCTTAAAAATAAAAACTGTAGTATTATTAACAGGTAATAATTTTTTTAAGGGAGTATATTTAAAATGAAAAAACTTTTGTTTATAATGATGGTTGCGCTTTTATCTGTTTCTTTTGCAACAGTTGCTGATGGAATTAGGGCGATTGATAGCGGAGATTATGTAGAAGCAATAAAACAATTTGAGGCAGCCGTAGCACAACGAGATACTAATGTGAAAGCCTTATATGAGCTAGCACAGGCCAAGACCTTATTAGCGGGTACCTTAGAGGGTAAGGAAGCTGAAACACTACTAGAAGAAGCTACTGAAGCAGCTAAGCAAGCTATAGCTGTTGACGATAGCGAGCCAGAAGCACATTTTGAATTGGCTCGAGCCTTAGGTAGATTAGCTCAATTTAGAGGGGTTTTGCAGTCGCTTGGTATAGCCGCTGAAATGAAAAGCGAAATAGAGCGGACCATAGAACTGGACCCTAATCATGGTGGTGCTTATCATGCTTTGGCGCTTTGGCATCAAGAGGTTCCTTGGATTGCTGGTGGACGAGCCGGACAAACTGCTGGATTATTTGAGAAATCTATTGAATTAGACCCAGATTCAATAACTCATTTAGCAGATTATGCAGAAATACTAATTAAAGAAGGCAAAACTGAACTTGCAGCGAAATATTTAGAAACAGCTCTAAGTTTAGATGCTAATACCTATGGTAGGCAGCAAGACAAAGAATTTGCCCAAAGTTTATGGGATAGTATCCAATAAATATTTAAGAGCAAAAAGCACAAATACTAGCTGATTTACTTAGTATTTGTGCTTTTTTTATTTTAAATAAAAACTAATATTCCTTAATTTATTAAGGTTTCTTTAATTTCTTAAAGAATGTCTTATGGGTAAAAACGCTAAAATAGCCTTAACTCTAATTTTTAGAGGCAAGGATTGTGATTTTTATGATAGATATTCTTTTTTGGTTTTTAGTTGGACAAACAATTTCAGGTTTGCCTGCCATGTTACCTGGCACCGAGGTTAGAGTTGTTTCTAATGATTTATTAACTGTTTATACAACGGCCATTGTCGAGGATAATAATTTGTTTTTTGACAATGTGCTCGAGCCTAATGTAGAAGTCCAAATCCTAATATTACCTGCAAATGTTGATCCAAAGGCAGTTAATGCCCTAGAAGGGCAGGCTTTACATGCTTTTATAAGTTCAGAAGGGGACGACATACTATTGAAATTTGAGGCTATGGAAGGTAGCCTATCATTTAGAAAGTGGCTCGCTGAAGAGCGAAACATAGTTTTACACCTTATTCCTATTGGGGGGAGTTATAATGACGAATCCAACTGAAGCAAAACGTATTTTAATTGTAGAAGATGATTTAGATATCAGCCGTTTACTCAAACTAGAGTTAGAAGAAACTGGCTTTATAGTTAGCCATAGAGATACTGGCATGCGGGGTCTATCTGCCGTGCGAGAAGAAAAACCCGATTTGGTTATTTTAGACCTTGGTTTACCAGATATGGATGGTGCTGAAATTGCCAGACGGGTTAGGTCTAATACCGAAACACCAATTATTATCCTAACGGCTAAAGATGATGTTGCTACCAAAGTAGATTTATTAAACTCTGGCGCTGACGACTATCTAGCAAAGCCTTTTAATACCGAAGAATTAGTAGCACGTATCAATGTTCAATTAAGAAGACGCACCCTTGGCTCTGTTCAAAAAATCGGTTTACTGACCATAGACCCATCTCGTAGACAAGTTTTCTGGGAAGAAGACGAAGTGCGCTTATCTCCTCGTGAATTTGAATTACTAAGCTATTTAGCAACTCAAATAGGTCGGGTATATAGCCGAGAAGAAATAGAAGAGAATGTTTGGGGCGAAGAATTACCTCCTTCATCAAACGTAGTTGATGTACATATTGCTAATATTAGAGGTAAATTACGTGATGCTGGTGGTTTTGGCATGATTCGTACCGTCCGTGGCATTGGTTATGCAATAAAAGGCTAAATTTAGTGAAAACTGATGAGCGGAAAGAGAACTGGTTTGTCTGCCGTAAGAGCTAGAAATTTTGAACCTTGGGTGTTTGCCAAAAGAATGAATCTTAAAACGGAAACTAGGAAAGAAAACCTATTTGTGATTTATAAGATTAGTTTTACTTCTTATCAGCTCCTAGTTATTTTTGCTTTCTTAGTTAGTTTTCTTTAATAAAATGTTATTTGTAAACAAACTATCTTTGCGCTGGCGTATTGCAATACTAACGGCTTTAGCTATATCAATTTTAAGCATTTTTGCGGCACTTAGTACTTTTGTGGTTGTAAAAAATAGCTTAAATAGCGAGCTTCAAGCCGCTTTAAAGCGTGATGTGTTAAAGCTGAGGGTAGTTTATAGCGGTAGGGCAAGTAAAGAAGAAATAAAACTTAGTGATGTTCCCTCAGGCAGGGTAATAATTCAAATCTATGACAAGGCTAGTCATTTATTTGCCTCGTCAGTTAAAGATTACGAATCTTTAGAAACAGCGATAAGCCAAGAATTTGTTGACAAAGCTCAAAGCAGTTCTGAGGTTGTCTTTTGGCAAGGTGATCTTAATAATCAATATTTAGTAGTAGCGCTTTCGGCATTTGATAGGGGGGTGGTAGCAGTCTTGTCTACTACAAATTTTATGGATACTACTCTTAGGCAGTTGGCACAAAATTTGTTTATTACAACATTTATTTTAAGCATAATTAGTGCTGCTATTGCCTATTTAGTAGCTACGGCTGCCATGCAACCAGTTTCAGAATTGGCTAGATTAACTGCCAAACTAGGGCCTAAAAATTTGGTAAAAATAGAGCAAGATGGGCCAGATGATGAGCTTGCTAGCCTTACAAATGTTATTAACGATTTAACTGCTCAATTAAAAGAGTCTATGGATGCACAGCGAATATTTTTGGCAGAAACCAGCCACGAGCTAAGAACTCCATTGACCAGTTTACAAGGCTTTTTAGAAAGAGCATCTCGCAAGGCACACCCCTCGGTAAAAAGAGATTTAAAAGATGCTAGCCGTATCTCTAAGAGCATGTCACGCTTAGTTGCCGACCTTTTGCAGCTTTCACGGGGTGAATTAGTAAAAGAAATGGTACCTCATCTTTTAGACCCCTATAAAGATATCTTATTGCCAATTGCCGAAGAATATAAAGGGATTATTGTAAGAGGTGAGTTTGGTGAAACACTTGTAGGCGACCCAGAAAGGCTAAGGCAGCTTGTCAGAAACCTAGTTGCCAATGCCGTTAGGGCAACTAATGATGCCGAAAAAGTTGAACTATCTATGGAGCGTAGTAATGGCTCTATTATTATTAAAGTCTCTGATACGGGGCCAGGTATACCAAAGGACAGGCTCGAGCCTATCTTTGAAAAATTCTATAAAGGCCCCGGTGGTGGTGCTGGACTAGGCTTAGCTATAGCCAAGCAAATTGCTGATGCTCATAAAGGAAAACTAAGTGTAGAAAGTGAACTAGGCCAAGGAACAGTCTTTAGTCTAAAGCTATATTTAGTTGATGATGATGAAGAGCTATAGTTTTGGTAGAGTAACCCCAGTTTGACCTTGGTATTTACCTTTTCTATCAGCATAGCTAACTTCGGGTTTATCACCCTGAAAGAATAATAACTGCACAATTCCTTCATTGGCATATACCTTAGCTGGTAATGGAGTAGTGTTGGATAGTTCTAAAGTCACATGACCCTCCCAACCAGGCTCGAGCGGAGTCACATTAGCAACAATGCCACAGCGTGCATAAGAGCTCTTGCCCAAGGCAACTACCATCACATCATCAGGTATGCGCAAATACTCAAGCGAGCGGGTTAATACAAAAGAATTTGGTGGAATAATACAAGTATCTGTATTTGTTTCTACCAAGCTATTGGTATCAAAGTTTTTGGGGTCAACAATGGTATTAAAAGCATTTACAAATATTCGCCACTCGGGCGCTGCTTTTAAATCATAACCAAAGCTTGATAAACCATAGCTGATTATGCCTTTGTTTTTTACAGTTCTAACTTGCCTATCTTCAAAAGGTTCAATCATACCTTTTAAAGCCTGTTCACGAATCCACCAGTCGGGTTTAATACTCATTATTTAAGTTTAACAGATTTTAACGTTTTTGAAAAATAGCCAATGTTATTTTTAAATATGACTAATGATTTTAGCTTATTTTTGTAAAAAACTTGAACTTATGAAATAGTCTTATAAAACCTAAATTTATTCTAATTAGACGTATTATTGGCACATTGTGGTATAGAAAGGTAGAAAAATGGAATTGAGTTTTGAGGATAAACTAAACAATTTTGCAGAACTATCAATAAGGGTTGGCATAAACCTGCAAAAGGGCCAGAGGTTGTTGATTCGTGCTCCTATTGAGACAGCGGAATTTGTTAGAAAATTAGTAGATGTTGCCTACAAAGCAGGCTCGCCCTTAGTTGAGATTGCTTGGTCTGATGATAGTATTCTTATGTCACGCTTTAACTATGCTGTGAGTAATTCTTTTGATATGGCTTCTTTAATCGAACGCAATGCCATGGAAGATGTTATTGATGCTGGTGGTGCAATAATCAAAGTCTATGCTTCTGATCCAGAACTATTAAAAGATGTTGAGCCAGAAAAATTAGATAGGCTGATGAGAAAAAACCAAGCAGAATACCAAGCAGTCTCGGCACGCATGGGAGCTTCGGAGGCTAGTTGGTTAGTTATTAGTGTGCCAATTGATAGCTGGTCTGCCAAGGTCTTTCCTAATGAGAGTATAGAAAACCAAAAAGCTAAATTATGGGATGCAATATTTCAGGCAACCCGATCAGATTTGGCAAACCCTATAGAAGCTTGGAAAGAGCACTTAGCAAATTTAGAAGAACGCAGGGTTTATTTAAGCAATAAGCAATATAAATCTTTAAAATATAAATCAAAAGATACTGATTTGACCGTTGGCTTGGTAGATAATCATATGTGGCTAGGCGGCTATCAGGCTAATAATGATGGAACTCTGTATGTAGCTAACCTGCCTACCGAAGAAGTCTTTACAATGCCTCATAAAGATAAAATCAATGGCATTGTAAAAAGTACTTTACCGCTTAGCTATAGTGGGCAATTAATAGATGGTTTTAGCTTGGAATTTAAAGATGGTAAGGTTGTTAAGGCCAGTGCCAAAAAAGGTGAAGCAGCACTACATAAACTACTAGAAACTGATTCAGGCTCGAGCCGACTTGGCGAAGTAGCCTTAGTACCATATAGCAGCCCTATTAGAGAGTCTGGAATATTATTTTATAACACCCTTTTTGACGAGAACGCCTCGAGCCATTTTGCTTTGGGAAGAGCTTATAGCTTTACAGTAGAAGGTGGCACCCAGATGTCGCCAGAAGAGCTAGCCAAAATTGGCTATAACAACAGCATGACTCATGTTGATTTTATGATTGGTTCTGAGGATATGGATGTTGATGGAATTACCAAAGACGGTAAGTCTGAGCCGATTATGCGTGCTGGTGAGTGGGTTTCTTAGGAGAAATTAAGGATTAGGAAGGGGTAAAAACATAGCTCGCTAAGCCCTAAGGCGGCAAAGCAAAGTAATATTTGCTGGTTGTGGTTTTACTAATAAATCATGGAACTAACTAATGCAGTATAATTCAGCCAAAGAAGCATTAAAAGAAGTCTTTGGCTATGAGCAATTTAGAGGTGCTCAGCAAGAGATAATAGACCATCTGCTTGCTGGTGGCGATGCGTTAGTACTAATGCCAACTGGTGGCGGTAAGTCTTTATGCTATCAGATACCTGCAATCCTAAAACCAGGGGTGGCTGTGGTGGTTTCACCACTGATTGCCCTAATGAAAGACCAAGTAGATGCACTTTTGCAAAATGGGGTAAAAGCCAGCTATTTAAATTCTAGCCTAAGTCAAATAGAAATAAGAGCAGTAGAAGACGAGCTATTACGTGACGACTTAGACCTAATTTATGTAGCCCCCGAGCGGCTACTAATGCCCCAGTTTTTAAATCTTTTAGACAAAATTGAGCTCTCGCTTTTTGCCATTGACGAGGCCCATTGTGTCTCTCAGTGGGGGCATGATTTTAGACCAGAATATATTAAATTATCGCTACTTGCCGAAAAGTTTCCAAATGTACCCAGAATTGCGCTTACAGCAACGGCTGATGAGATAACTAGGGCTGAAATTAGAGAAAAATTGGTTTTAAAGGCTGCTAGGGGGTTTGTCTCGAGCTTTGACAGGCCAAATATCCACTATACAATTATCGACAAAAACAATGCCAAGCAGCAGTTTTTAAACTTTTATAATAGCAAGCATGCTAATGATGCTGGCATTGTCTATTGCCTATCACGTAAATCGGTAGATAGCACGGCCAAATGGTTGCAAAAAAGAAATATCAAGGCCTTGCCATATCATGCTGGTTTGTCTCAGCAAATTAGGCAAGCTAATCAAGATGCCTTTTTAAAAGAAGAAGCTGTTGTAATAGTAGCTACTGTTGCCTTTGGCATGGGTATAGATAAGCCAGATGTACGCTTTGTAGCCCACCTAGACATACCCAAAAGCTTAGAAGCTTATTACCAAGAAACCGGTAGGGCAGGGCGAGACGGCTTGCCCGCTGACGCATTTATGACTTATGGATTAGCTGACGTGCTTATGATGCGGCGCATGCTGTCTGGCTCTAATGCTAATCACTTACAAAAGCGAATAGAACAGTCAAAATTAGATAAGCTCTTAGGCTATTGCGAAGCAGCAAGTTGCCGTAGGCAGATTATATTAGATTATTTTGGCGAGAGCTTAAGCGAGCCATGTGGAAATTGTGATATTTGCAATAATCCGATAGAAACTTGGGACGCAACCATCGCTGCCCAAAAGTTTTTGTCTGCAGTTGCCCGCACTGGCCAACGCTTTGGTGCAGGCCAAATAATCGATGTATTGTTAGGCAAAAGAACCCCAAGAATTGTTAATTTACGCCATGATAAGCTAAGCACTTTTGGCATAGGTAAAGAGTTAAGCGAGCGAGAATGGCGTTCGGTGGCAAGGCAACTAGTATCGTTGGCTTATCTTGACACCGATGCTGACAGCTTTGGTGCTTTTAAACTAGCTACTAAAAGTGCCAAATTACTAAAAAATCAAGAGAAGCTATTGCTGCGTAAAGACCCTATTAAAACTAAACTAAGTACTAGTAAAAGAGCAACCCCCTTGGAATTAAGCAGTACTAGCTTAGAGATATTTGAAGCCTTGCGAGCCCATCGTGCCCAAATTGCCAAAGAGCAAAATGTTCCAGCTTATATCATCTTTCATGATAGCAGTTTGCGTGAAATGGCCGAGGGCAAGCCACGCAGTTTAGAATCTATGGCCAAAATTGCTGGAGTTGGCAAAAAGAAACTAGAGCTATATGGCCAATCATTTTTTAAAATAATTATTGAGCTAGCAGCTGACGAAGCCGAGCTGATTATTGAAGCTGATGATGACGATTTAGACACTTTCGAGAAAACCCTAAACTTGCTCTTGGCAGGCAACCCTATTGCTGATATTGCTAAGCAAAGAGGGCTAAAAGAAAGAACCATAGAAAACCACCTAGCCGAGTTGGTAACTAGAGGGCATTTGACCGTAGAAGAAGCAACTGCTTTGAGTAGAGAAGAGATTAAGCTAATAGAGCAAGCAATAGAGGATTTGCCAGAAGCAGAAAAGGGCTATTTGCGGCCATTATATGAAAAATTGCAAGAGAAATATAGCTATGGGGTTTTGAAATGTGTGCGGGCTGCTTTGGGTGATGATTGATTTTACACTACTTTTTCTGGATAGTGCATGTAATAATGACTGCTATGAAGGATATTTATAGTAGAATATACTATTATAGCTACAATAAAGTTTAAAATACTAAATATGACTAAATATTAGGATTGTGGACAGAAAATGCCAACAAAAGAAAATAAAATAGAAAACGACTTCATAAAAAAACTTCAAGAGTTAAAATATGAATATCGTCCCGATATTCGTGACAGAAGTTCATTGGAGCAAA
>CAMZLP010000173.1 GCA_947311535.1 uncultured Deinococcota bacterium
CAAAAATCATCGACATCACAGAATAATTCTAGTAAACTCATATTAAGCATCTCCTTTTTGTTGTTTCATAGCTACCATTCTAGGAGATGCTTCCTTTTTTATCTCAATTTGTTGCTTTTTATCTTCGAACTCAGGTTATTTAATTCAAATAAATACATTTATATCAAGAAGAAACACTAGTCGGTTTCCAAGTCTATATTAATAAAAGCTGCTAGAGATTAATCTCTAGCAGCCCTTTTATATTTAATATTTTATTACATATTTTCGATTAACGCATCACCAAATTCACTGCATTTTAGTAAAGTAGCACCGTCCATCAAACGCTCAAAATCGTAAGTGACTGTTTTATTAGAGATAGTAGTACTAATTGACTTTTCAATTAAGTCAGCAGCTTCATGCCAACCCATATGCCTAAACATCATCACACCAGACAAAATCACTGATGATGGGTTCACTTTATCCATACCAGTGTATTTAGGAGCTGTGCCATGGGTTGCTTCAAACACTGCTCTGCCGGTTACATAATTAATATTTGCACCTGGAGCAATACCAATACCGCCAACTTGGGCAGCTAAGGCATCAGAAATATAATCACCATTTAAATTTAGGGTAGCCAATACACCATACTCTTTGGGGCGTAGTAATATTTGTTGCAACATGGCATCTGCAATCACATCTTTAATTATTATTTCCTTGCCTGTTTTTGGGTTCTTCATGCTGCGCCAAGGGCCTTCACCGATTACAGTTGCGCCATATTCTTTGTCAGCTACTTCATAACCCCAATCACGAAATGCACCTTCTGTGAATTTCATGATATTGCCTTTATGGACTAAGGTTACGGTATCTTTGTCATTATCTATTGCATACTCAATAGCTGCTTTAACCAAACGCTCGGTACCCTCACGAGAAACTGGCTTTAAGCCCATACCTGCGGTTTCAGGGAAACGTATTTTAGCATAGCGATCTGGATATTTTTCTTTTAGATAGCTTAAAAACTCTTTAGTATCTTCTTCACCTTCTAAAAATTCAATACCAGCATAAATATCTTCAGTATTTTCACGGTAGATAATCATATCTACATCTTGTGGATTTTTAACCGGGCTAGGTACACCATCAAAATAACGTACCGGACGCACACAGGCATACAAATCCATGCGCTGGCGAATAGCAACGTTAATAGAACGAATACCACCACCAATTGGAGTGGTTAATGGGCCTTTAATAGAAACCAGATACTCGTTTAAAGCGTCTATTGTTTCATCAGGTAGCCAAACGATTTCACCGTAAACATCATTAGCTTTATCACCGGCATATACTTCCATCCAAGCAATTTTCTTTTCACCGTTATAGGCCTTCTTAACAGCAGCATCTAAAACTCTTTGTGATGATGCCCAAATATCAGCGCCTGTTCCGTCACCCTCAATAAAAGCAATAATCGGATTATTAGGTACATCCAATACTCCATCTTTAATGGTTATTTTTCCACCATCAGGTACTTTAATATGCTTATAGCTCATATTTCTCCTTTATTTGAGTTTAAAACTCATTGTAACTAAGATTTTAGCACAATAATAGCTTAGAAAAAGTTAAGCTATTGCCAATAAAAACAACACAGTATGCAAAAGCAAAAAATAATATGTTAGGCTTTTACAATGTCATATCTAATCCAGATTGCAATCTCTGATGCCATAAAAATAATTGAATCAAAAGCAACTACCGTCAAATCTGAAACTGTGCATCTGCTCGAGGCTAACAGACGCATATTAGCTACTGACCTAAAATGCAAAGTAGATCACCCAACTAATAATGATTCAGCAATTGATGGCTTTGCCTGCAATGCTGTTGATACTATAAATGCAAGTAAAGAAAAACCAGTAAGATTAAAAATAGTCGGGGAAGTACCCGCAGGAAAGCCCTATTACGGCAAAATAAATTCTGGCGAAGCAGTTAGTATCTATACTGGAGCAATAGTACCAGATGATTGCGATGCTCTTATCAGGGTTGAAGATACAAAGACAGAAGATAACTATGTTTTATTATTTAAGCCAGCAAGCTCTAATGATATTCGCAAAAAAGCTCAAGATTTTGCAAAAGGGGAAATTTTGCTCAATAAAGGAATTGTTTTAGACTCAGCCTCAATTTCTTTAGCTGTTGCCATGGGTTATAGGGAGCTTAAAGTCAGTAAAAAACCACGTATTGGCATATTGGCAACAGGAGACGAGGTAATAGAACCAGGCCAAGACTTAAAACTTGGTCAAGTTTATAATTCTAATTCTTATGCTCTCAAAACTTTAGTAGAAAAAGCAGGTGCAGAGGCAGTATTACTAAAAAAAGCTGATGACAATATAAAAACCCTAGCCAAAATCATTAAAGATGCTGGGCAGCTTGACCTTTTACTAACTACGGGCGGTGTGTCTATGGGTAAATACGATTTTGTCAGGGATTTGTTATTTAATGAGGGCGTAGTAGAATTTTGGAAAATTGCCGAAAGACCTGGCGGCCCAGTGTTATTTGGTTCTTGGCAAGGTATCCCAATTTTGGGCATACCGGGTAACCCCGTTTCTGCCATGGTGGTATTTTTATTACATGCCAAAGCTTTCATAATTAAGGCTTTGGGTTCTAATGAAATAGTACCCTTTTATAATCGTAAAAAAGCAACTGCTAAAACAGCTCTAACAAGCGCTGGCTTTAAAACAAATTTTGTTCGTGTGAAGTTAGAAAGCAATAATACAGAAGTCTATTCGACAGGTTCACAAAGTTCTGGCGTTCTACATTCAATGTTTTTAGCTGATGCCCTTGCTATTGTGCCAGCAAATAGCAAGATTGTTAAAGGTGACATTGTAGAATATATTGAGCTAAAAGCTTATTTATAGACCCTATTAATTAAAATTAAATTATATCCGTGATAGTTGCACTTCTTTAATATAAATAACAGTGCTAGCCTTGTTTTGATTAACTCTAAGGGGGTAAATCATGAAAAAACTATCATTTTTAATATTATTAGTTATAAGCCTTGGGCTTCTTATTAGCTCATGCTCATCACCAGAGAGTAAAATTGTACCAGAAGTAGAAGGTGGCATAAATACCACCGCCTCAACTGACAATTTTGCAGACCTTGGTAATAAGGTTTGGATAGATACTAATAAAGACGGTATAAAGCAAAGACCAGAGTCCGGTTTTTCTGGAATAGCTGTAAATCTGTATAAAGATGCCAATAAAGATGGCAAGCCTGACGGAAATATTTTCAAAACGGCTACTACCGACAAAGGTGGCTACTACCGCTTTAATGCAATTAACCCAGATATAAACTATGTATTGGAAGTTATTGCACCTTATGGCTATAAATTCTCAGCTAATAATGCTGAAAGCAGCCCTGCCAAGAATGATTTTGATAGCGATATTATCCCTTCAACAGGCTTTACAAAAACAATCGATGTTAAAAAAGGTAGATACTTTTATTGGTATGATGCAGCTTTGCAGCTAATTGGCCCTGATACAAATGTAGATGTGGCTCGAGTTGGCGATAAAATCTGGTTAGACACAAATAAAGATGGCATAAAACAAGGACCAGAATCAGGACTATCAGGTATAAGCCTTAATTTATGGTTAGACAGCAATAATGACAATAAAGCAGATAAAAAAATAGCAAGCACCAAAACAAACTCAGCTGGCAACTATTCATTTGAAAATTTAAACCCAGCATTGAACTACTATGTAGAAATAGAGCTTCCTAGTGGCTATATTATATCTAAAAAGCACAATCCAAATGCAAATGGAAAAGATTGGGATAACGATTTTAATTCTAATGGCTTTACAGACAAACTGGAATTAACAGCTGGTAAATTTAACTATTGGTTAGCTGATGTTGGGATTTATAAAGATAACAGTCCCACTAAAACAATAGACATTGCTAGCTATGCTTGGATAGATTACAACCAAGATGGTATCAGGCAAGCATCTGAAGAATCGGGTAGCTTGGGCTTTGTTTTAAACCTATGGCAGGACAGCAGTAATGACGGTAAACCTGATAAAAAAATCGCCACAACTAAAACTAGTTTCAGGGGTTATTATCAGTTCACTAAACTAGACAGGAATGCGAGTTATTTTGTAGAAATAGAGTTACCAAACGGTTATTCTTTGGCTCAAAAACACAATCCAGCAGCAGCAAACACTAAGCTTGATAGTGATTTTAATACCAACAACCATTTTACCGACAAGCTTATTTTTCCAAACCTGGACTTTATAGAAGGCCTTGCCGGAGCAGCATTAATAAAACCAGCAACCCCAACCGCTAAGCAAGCTGCCATTGGTGACATGGTCTGGGGCGATTTTGACAAAGATGGAATTCATGATGATTGGGAAAGAGGCGTTCCCGATATTACTGTTAATCTATACATAGACGCAAATAAAGATGGAAAAGCAGATTATCAACAAGCATTTAAGACCCAAGTAAGCTATCGAGGTTATTATAGCTTTAAAAAACTTGACCCCAGCATAAACTATATTGTTGAAGTAATACTTCCTGACAACTATGCTTTCGGACCTATGCATAATCCAGCTGCTGGTAATAAGGATCGTGATTCTGACATAGACCCTAATACAGGGCGCACAAAGTCAATTTCTCTTAAAGAAGGTGTAAATCACTATTGGATTGATGCCTCAATAATAGCAAAAACAGATCCATCGGTTTGTAAAGACCCTGTAAATGTCCCTGATGCCGTATTAAAACAAGCTCTTGAAGATGACTTAGGCACAATCACTTGTGCAAAACTTGCTGGCTTAAAAACTTTTGACTATTCAGGTCAAGGGGCAAATGTAGCAAAAATAAAAGATTTAACTGCTCTAAGGTTTGCTAAAAACTTAGAAATATTGCGCTTAGACCGCAACGATATTGTTGATATTTCTGAACTCAAATACTTAACTAAATTGCAATCTCTTGACTTACAATTAAATAAGATAGTTCAGATTGACGCTTTAAAAAATCTAAGCGAGCTAAGTAGCTTAGAAATCCAATACAATAATATTGTCAATATAGATGCAATCGCTAATTTATCAAAGCTTTATCGCCTAAAACTATATAGCAATAAAATTGCAAACGTTTCTAAAAGTTTAAACCTACCTAAGGTTACTCAACTGACTTTTGGTCAAAATAATTTGCATGATATTTCGGGCCTAAGTGGCTTAGTCAATGTAAATAGGCTCGGTTTACACAGTAATAAAATTACCGATATATCTGTACTTAGTAATATGCCTAAAATAACTCAGTTATATTTAAGTGATAATCCTAATCTAACAGATATATCCCCACTTAGAAAGCTAAAAGGCTTGACATTATTATATTTGGACAATCTAACTCCGAGTGATATTTCTGTGCTAGCTGATACCAATTTGCTAGAAACCATCTCAATGAAAAATACTGGCTTAAGTGATATTTCAATCTTTGAACAACTAACAGAATTGCACTTGGTCATGATTCAAAAAAATATGATTACTGATATCTCGCCAATTGTAAGTATAGAAGGAATTGACGGTGGGATTGTACGAATTAGTGAAAACTGCCTTGATATTAGTGGAGGACAAGATTTAGCGGATATTAATAATTTAAAAGCTAGAGGCGTTACAGTTAATTATAGCCCTCAAAAAAATTGTAATTAGCAACTCTCTCTTAATAACAAAGCCAGCCTAGGCTGGCTTTGTTATTTTATTGCCAGACTTATCACAGTGTTTTCACGAAGCATGCAGCTAATTTAATAGAGCCTATAAAAGAATTAGAAAGCAGAATTAAGGAGCCAGAAGCCAGAAGACTAAGGAATAGACTTCTTTCAAAATCCCCTCTCCCAATTATAAATACCTGCAATCAAGTTAAAACGCAAACCAAACCTCTTCCTGCGATTACGATAACGCTCACTAATTATTTTGAATATCTTTAATTTGCCAATAACATGTTCTATAAATATACGTTCTGAAGAAAGCTTCTTATTGTAAGCTTTATCTGCTTTGCTTAAGGGCTTCTTTTTGCTGCTTTTCTTCGGTATCTGACTATTATTAACCTGAGTTCGAAGATAAAAAGCAACAAATTGAGATAAAAAAGGAAGCATCTCCTATAATGGTAGCTATGAAACAACAAAAAGGAGATGCTTAATATACCCAATGTGCAACTTTAATAAGAAATTAAGCCCTCAAAATCAAGAGGGGATCTATTAAGTTGCAAATTTATAAAAACACAAACAGTATGAGCAAGAACTTTGCGAGTAATACGATGTTTATAATGCCATAAGTCTCTAG
>CAMZLP010000174.1 GCA_947311535.1 uncultured Deinococcota bacterium
AGTTCAAAATCAAAGCCTTGGGCTCTATAACGTAGTGGCCTTACAAAAGCTTTGGCGGCCCTCTTATTTTGGCTAAGATTTAGAGTGTCTTCTATTATTTTTAAATCTTCTAGGTAACCCTGAGTGTGGTTTGAGTAGGCAGGTTTTAAATATTTTGCTTGCTTAAAATTCTCTAATTCATTACCCAAGCGCTGATAAATAAAATTGATTTTTTGGCGATAAGGCTCTTCCATAAACCTGTCTGGCTGGCCCAATTCTGTAATGTCCAATTCCAAGTCTTTTCTAAATTCTGGTCTTAAAACAATACGGTTTTCCCATTCGGAAAGTTGCTGGACCAGTTTATCCATATCTGCTTTAAAGCTAGAAATTGCCAATTGGCTTTGCAACAAATAGGTCTCTTGGGTAATTTCACTACTAACAAAAGGGTTACCATCACGGTCACCACCTATCCAAGAACGATATTTTACTACGGGTGGCAATAGTTTTTGCTCCAAGTTTTCGTCAAAATAGAGTTCTAAAGAACTCTCTAAATCCAGCATTATTCTGGGTACGGCTTCTAAAATTGAGCGTTCAAAATAGTATAGAGCATTTTTTACTTCATCTATGACCGACGGTTTTTTTGAAAAAAGCTCTCGGGTTTGCCACAGGGTTTCAATTTCTGCTCGGATTTCTTGTTTTACCGATTCATATAGCTGAGGGGATAAGGCTTGCTCACTTAGTTGCCTAAGTGCTAAGGCAATCCGCTCGAGCTTAAGCCTAATAGTATATCTTTTCACCTCGGTGGGGTGAGCTGTTAAAGTTAAACGGATATCTAGTTTTTCAATAAAATTACGAACGTCTTTTGCACTCCAACCTTGGTCTTTTAGTTTTTTTACAGCAAATGCAATTGAGTCTTCTCTTGGTTTCTCAAAGCTAGCCTTGCCTTCTTTTTCTCGGTTTACTCTAATTTCATTAATTTCTTCGGCAATATTAATAAGTTGAAAGTAGTTGGTAAATGCTCGCAAAAGCTTTTCGGAAGAACTTAGGTCTAGATTAGCAAATAGCTCTTGTAATTCTTTTTTGGCTTCTTGATTTCTTTCTTTCCTAATTGACTTTGTCAAGGCTCGAGCCTGTTCTACTAAATTAAAAATTCGCTTGCCCTCGAGCTCGGTAATAATTGTACCTAAAGATGAAGCTAAAAAATCCACATCAGATTTTAAGCTCTCAAAACTATCTAAATTCTGTTCTTTTGTATTCATATATACCAATAATAGCAAGACTACAGTTAATATCAATGTCCATAGATAATAATTTCGAAACAGAGTATTTTGCAATAAATAGCAAATACTACAAAGTTAGTAGCTCATGATTTCATGATTATAATTGGCTTAAGGAGTATATTATGTCAATAAAAAAAAGCTTTAGTACCCGAGCTGTCCACAGTGGGCAAAAACCAGAAAAAATAACTGGTGCACATGCAACCCCAATTTTCCAGACCTCTAGCTTTGCTTACGGCAACTATGAACGAGGTAATAAAATCTTTGCTGGTCAAGAAACTGGCTTTGTATACAGTCGGATAGCCAACCCAACAACCCTAAGCCTAGAAGCAAAAATGGTAGATTTAGAAAATGCTGAGGCTGCAATTGCTTTTTCTAGTGGTATGGCTGCTATTAGCTCGGTTTGTCTAAGCTTATTAAAACCAGGTGATCAAATATTAGCATTAGGCCCCCTTTATGGCGGAACCGAAGCACTTTTTTTAAACTTATTGGCCCAGCTTGATATTAGCTACAAAGAAAGCAGTGTAGAAAGATTAGCTGACGATTTAAGCCCTAAAACTAAAATGATTTACGCCGAAACCCCAACAAACCCAACTTTAAAAATCCATGACCTAAGCAAAATTGCTAAATTTGCTAAAGATAATGAACTAATTTCAGTAGTTGACAATACTTTTGCCTCTCCATATTTAACAAGACCACTGGACTTTGGCATAGACATAAGCTTGCACTCAGCTACTAAATATATTAGCGGTCATGGTGATGTTGTTGCTGGAATTGTAGCTACTACAAAATCTTATGCAGATAAAATTCGCTCAGCTGGGGTAAAGCAAATTGGAGCAAATATTGGACCATTTGAAAGCTATCTCTTGCTACGTGGTCTAAAAACCTTAGCTATCCGCATGCAAAGACATTGTGAAAGCGCAAATATAATTGCTCATGAATTAAAAAACCACAAAGCTATCAAAGTTTTACATTATCCTGGCCTAAAAGAGCATGCAGGTCATGAAATTGCCAAAAAGCAAATGTTAGATTTTGGTGGCATGCTCTCTTTTGATTTAGGCAGTAAAAAATCTGCTCAAGAATTTTTGGATAATTTAGAATTATTTACCCAAGCTGTTTCTTTAGGTGATGTTGATTCACTTGCTACTAGCCCTGCTAGTACCACTCATTTGGCAGTTCCACTAGATATTTTAGAGGCCCAAGGGGTAAGCCCGGGCTTAGTGAGATTATCCATAGGCATTGAAAGTGTTGAAGATTTACTAGACGATTTAGGTCAATCTCTTGCAAAATTAGGCTAAAGTCTAGCATTGAGCTAGAAAACTAATTTTCAGGAGTGTCTGGCAATATGAATTACATTGATCTCAATCAGCAAAAAACCTCCACTAACTTCATTACGAAGCCCTTAAGGAAGTTTAAATATTATGTCTAATAAATTTAAGATTTTATTCATAATTATGTTTGGTCTATTTGGCTGTACACAGTTATCACCATCCGCCAATCTAGGATCAATCCGAGTTGACATAAGCGGCTTACCCAATGATATAGCTGCCGATATTATGTTAAGTGGCCCTGGCTACAACAAGAAAATAACAAGCTCGAGCACAATCGATGGTCTTAAGCCAAATAAATATATCGTTTCTGCACGTAGCTTTTCTACTAACTCACTAAAATACGAAGCAGCTATTACCCAAACTAGTGTTGATGTCACCGCAGGCAAAACAGCTATGGTAAACATAAAATACAGTTCTAATAAGCTCTATCAAGTCAGTGTTTTGGTAACAGGCCCTGGCCGTGTCAAATCAGCAGATAATAAAATTAATTGTAGTGCTAGTAGCAATCAATGCTCTTATGAATATTTGCTTGGCAATAGCATTAGTTTAACCGCTAGTCCTGATCTTAACTTTGAGTTTGACTCTTGGTCAGGAGACTCTTCAGCAAGCACTGATACTATAAATATTGATATTGATGATAATAAAACTGTGGAAGCAAAATTCATTGAAAGTTCAAAAAGATTGCTAAATATTACTGTAAATGGTCCTGGAACTGTCACTAGTAGCGATGGCAATATAGATTGTAGTGCAAGTAGCAATTTATGCTCTTATAGATATGAGTTGAATACTGCTGTTAGTCTAACAGCCACTGCTGATACCGACTCGAGCTTTCAATCTTGGTCTGGTGCTTGTAATGGCTCTGGAGCTTGTGAACTAAGCATTAGCGATAATCTTGAACTTAGTGCTGATTTTTCAGCAAATACTGGTAGTCAATATAGTATTGATTTTGTCTTATTAGGCTCAGCAACAGACACAGCTCGAAAAGCAGTATTTGAAACAGCAGCAAGTAATTGGTCAAAGGTCATTGTTGGCCAATTATCTTCAGAAGCAATTGATCTTCAGGCTAATCAAGCCTGTGGCTATGGTGAAGGGGCAATTAAACAGACGGTTAATGGCTTATTAATTGTTGCAACTATTGTGCCAATTGATGGAATAGGTGGCATCTTAGGGCAAGCTGGACCTCGTTTTATCCGTGATGGCAGCGGCTTACCGGTAATTGGATGTATGCAGTTTGATGAAGCTGATATTGCTAATATGGAAACTAATAACAGTTTTGGTGGCGTAATCATGCATGAAATGGGCCATGTCATTGGTATTGGCACTCTTTGGAGCGATAAGAGCTTAATGAATGATTATCAACCTAGTGATGCCTGTAGTAGTAGCAGTGCTAGCTTTACAACAAAACCAAGCTTTATTGGCACAAAAGCCATCGCTGAATATGCAAGCTTAGGTGGCACTGGCAATATTCCAGTTGAAGATGAATTTGGCGTAGGTACAAGATGTGGACACTGGGATGAAGCAACTTTTAAAACTGAGTTAATGACTGGTTTTGTTGCTAGTGGTCAAATGCCTCTAAGCCGTATGACTGCAGCGTCATTGCAAGATATGGGCTATGGAATAGATATTTCAGCCGCTGATAGTTACAGCCTACCGAGTATCTACTCGACAAGTATAGATCAATTTGAATTAAATGAAGAACTAATTTATCCAGAATTTAAAATAAACTCATTTGGTAAAATATTAAAACTAAAATAGTCTAATTTAAATAGATACAGTTTTTTTACTGCTGCTGAGGTAAGCTAAGATGATGTTAGCAAAAGCAATCTCAGCAGCAGTTTTAGGTGTAGATGCCTACAAGGTCGAAGTCGAAGTTGATATAGCGGGTGGTTTGCCAAAAGTTTATGTTGTTGGTTTGCCCGGCATGGCAGTTCAAGAATCCAAAGAGCGAGTGCGTTCAGCCATAAAAAATGTAGGCTATCCATTTCCAGCTAGCCGTATTGTTATTAACTTAGCGCCGGCTGATGTTCGTAAAGAGGGGCCAGCTTTTGACCTCCCAATTGCACTAGCAATATTAGCAGCTCAAGGGATTATTCCTAAAAAGTCTTTAGAAAACTGCATTGTTAGTGGTGAGCTTGCCTTAGACGGCAGTATAAGGGCAATCCGAGGAGCAATAAATATTGCTTTATTTGCAGCTGAGAGCAAGGTTAAAAAAGTTATTTTACCGCCTGATAATGCCGCAGAAGCAGCTATAATTGATGATTTGGAAGTTTATGCACCAAAGACCTTGAGTGAATGTATTGAATTCTTACGTAATTCGAACAGGCTCGAGCCTGTTCTCCCAAAAATCTTAGAAGACCCCACAGTCCACTTAGATTTTTATGATGTTAAAGGTCAAATAGCTGCCAAAAGAGCCTTAGAAATTGCAGCCGCAGGTGCTCATAATGTACTTATGACTGGGCCACCAGGTTCTGGCAAAACTATGTTAGCCAAGCGTTTGCCCGGCATTCTACCGCCCTTAGAGCGTCAAGAAGCTATTGAAGTCACCCGTATTCATTCAACAGCAGGTAGTCTTAAAACTAGTGGGTTAATTCGCTATCCACCTTTTAGGTCACCGCATCACACCGTTTCTGATGCTGGTTTGATTGGTGGTGGCAATATCCCAAAACCAGGTGAAGTGTCTTTGGCTCATCGCGGGGTTTTGTTTTTAGATGAATTTCCAGAATTTAGCCGTCGGGCTTTAGAAGTATTGCGTCAACCACTAGAAGACGGAGTAGTTACTATCGCACGGGCTCGAGCCTCATTGAGTTTTCCGGCTAGGTTTATGCTTCTAGCTAGTCAAAACCCTTGTCCTTGTGGTTACTATGGCGATAGTAAAAAGCTTTGTAGCTGTTCGGCAAATATGCGCCAACGCTATCAAGATAGAATAAGTGGGCCACTATTAGATAGAATTGATTTGCGCATTACGGTAGCTAGATTGCCTGCCGAAGATTTAATTAAAGCAAGCAGTGGAGAAAAAACCGAACTTATAAGAGAACGAGTACTAAAGGCTCGAGCCAAAGCAATATCACGTCAAAAAATACCTAATGCCCAACTCAGTGGCCAAGCTTTAAGAGAACATGCAGAGCTCTCAACATCTGCCGAAAGCTTCATCCACTCAGCAATCCAACAATTATCCCTCTCAGGTCGTGGCTATGACCGAGTTTTACGAGTGGCTAGAACCATAGCAGATCTTTCAAATCAAGATTTTGTCAGCGAATTATCATTAGCTGAAGCAATAAGCTACCGAGAAATGTTATAGTTTAGGACAAATGTCCCAGACAAATAAAGTCTAGGGATGTGATACATTAGCTTTTAACTACGTAAACTACAAAAATGTGGTCTTATACGTTTTATTAAAGCTTTATAAGGAGGGAAATGTGCCCCAAATTAAGTGGACACGTTGGTTGTTTCTGTTATTAATGACTGCGGTCCTTGTTTCACTTAGTGCTTGTGCTTCTACCGATTTCCAATCATGGCTTGATCCCCAAGCACCTATCGCAAAAAAACAAGTTAGTATGCTCTATTATACTTCTTGGTTGGGTTCATTTGTTTTAGCAGCCGTTATAGCTGCTATTTTACTAGCAGTTTTTATTTCTTTTAGGAAAAATGATGAGCTTCCAAAGCAAAGTCATGGCAATGTAGCTGTTGAACTCGGTTTAATTGCTATTTCTATTGCACTTGTTACAGCAGTAGCAATTCCTGCTATTCGAACAATCAATTCTCTAAGAATTGATAAAGTTCCTTTAGAGGACGCTCTTATTATTAATATAACAGGCTATCAATGGTGGTGGCAATTTGAATATCCAGACTCAGGTCTAATAACCGCCAATGAAGTTCATATCCCCAGAGGAAGAAATGTAATATTCAACCTTGATTCTGCTGATGTATTACATAGCTTTTGGGTACCAAAATTAGCTGGTAAAAAAGACTTGATTCCTAATCAAAAAAACCAACTTTGGTTTGCAACTGATGAAGACACTCCACTAGGTGAGTATTATGGTCAATGTGCCGAGCTTTGTTTGGGTGCACATGCTTATATGAAAACTCGAGTCATTGTTGACAGTCCAGAAGATTATCAAAAATGGGTAGATAGCTTTAGCTCTAATTATGAGTTTGCTACAAGTTCTGACGTTGCCAAAGGTAAGCAATTATTCACTCAAAAAGGCTGTGGGGCATGTCACGCAATTAAAGGTTTTACAACTGGTAGCCCAGACAAACCCAATTTAACAAATTTTGGTTTACGTAATACTGTAGGAGCTGGTTTAGTAGCAAGTACTAAAGAAAACGTAGCTAATTGGATAGCAAATCCACAAACTATGAAACCAGGTAACTAC
>CAMZLP010000175.1 GCA_947311535.1 uncultured Deinococcota bacterium
AAAACTTGGATTAAAACAAATAAGAGTTTCAGTTTAATAAAGACCCTAAATTACAAAAGCCATCTAAAATTAAAAGAAGGTAAAACTCAGGGTGCATATGATTTGCACAGCTATGAGCTAATAGATAGTGGAAAAACAAAGCATTTATTAGATGCCTCTAAAGCTTGCCTTTGGGCTGACTTTGATAACTACGGCAGGTTGGTTTTAGCTAGAGGGAGTATATTATACTTCTATCAAAATATGACTGGTTTTATTGAAGACAAACCAATGCTAAGTATAGACTTGAAATTACTAATTGAAGCCTAAGCTAAAAAAATAAGCTCTCATACAAAATATTGCTATAATTGTTCAAACTAATTCTGATCTTAAATGAAAGGACCTAATATGATCAAATTTTTGGCTAACTTAAAAGAGCAATTAGAGCAAATACGTTCAGATGGTTTTTATAAAGACGAGCGAGTTTTGCTATCGCAGCAGCAGGCTGCTATTAAAATATCTGATGGCAGCGAGGTAACTAATTTTTGTGCTAATAATTACCTTGGTTTGGCCAATAGCTCAGAGCTTATGCAGGCTGCCAAAGCTGGCATTGATGCTCATGGTTTTGGCATGGCATCGGTTAGGTTTATTTGCGGTACCCAAGATATTCATAAAAAATTAGAAGCTAAACTCAGTGAATTTTTGCAAACTGAAGATACAATTCTTTATTCATCTTGTTATGACGCTAATGGAGGCTTGTTTGAAACAATTTTAACTGCCCAAGATGCAGTTATTAGCGATTCTTTAAACCATGCCAGTATTATTGACGGTATAAGGCTTTGCAAAGCCAAGCGTTATCGCTATAAGAATAATGATATGAATGATTTAGAAGCCAAGCTTAAGCAGGCTGATGCCGATGGTGCTAGATACAAACTAATTGCTACTGACGGGGTTTTTAGTATGGATGGGGTTATTGCTAACCTAAGGGCAGTTTGTGATTTAGCTGATAAATATGACGCTTTAGTAATGGTTGATGACTCTCATGCGGTGGGCTTTGTTGGTGAAAATGGCAGGGGCAGCCACGAATACTGCGAGGTTTTGGGAAGAGTAGATATAATTACCGGCACACTTGGCAAGGCTTTGGGTGGGGCTTCGGGTGGTTATACTAGTGGCCGCAAAGAAATAATTGAAATCTTACGGCAACGCTCGAGACCATACTTGTTTTCTAATAGCTTAGCGCCGGTCATTGTATCGGCTAGCCTAGTTGTTTTGGATATGATTAAGCAGGGTCAAAGTTTACGCTCACAGCTACGTGACAATAGTAATTATTTTCGAGAGAAGATGACTCAAGCCGGTTTTAGCCTAGCAGGTGCTGGTCACCCGATTATCCCTGTGATGATTGCTGATGCAGCTTTGGCTAGCAAAATGGCAGATAGGCTTTTGGCAGAGGGGATTTATGTGATTGCTTTTTCCTTTCCGGTAGTACCAAAAGGCCAAGCTCGTATAAGAACCCAGATGTCAGCTATTCATACAACTGAGCAATTAGATAAAGCTATTAATGCTTTTATAAAAATTGGCAAAGAGCTGAGGGTCATAAAGTGAAAGTTTTGGCTAAGCTCGAGCCTAAAGAGGGCATATGGCAGAGCCGAGCAAAAAGACCAAAATTAGGCCCAAACGACGTATTGATAAAAATTAAAAAAAGCTCTATTTGTGGTACCGATGTGCATATTTACAACTGGGATAAGTGGGCTCAAAAGACTATCCCTATAGGTATGACCGTAGGCCATGAATACGTTGGTGAAATTGTTAAGCTAGGCAGCGAGGTCAGCAGCTTATTTAGCCTTGGTGACAGAGTCTCTGGCGAGGGCCATATTACTTGCGGGCACTGCCGAAATTGCCGAGCTGGTAGGCGACACTTGTGCCGAAATACCCAAGGTGTTGGGGTTAATCGCTCTGGTTCTTTTGCCGAGTATTTGGCAATTCCATCAGTCAATGTTTTTAAATTACCTGATGACATCAGCGATGATATAGCCGCAATTTTGGACCCCTTAGGCAATGCCGTACACACCGCCTTATCTTTTGATTTGGTGGGTGAAGATGTATTGATAACAGGAGCTGGGCCGATTGGGATCATGGCTGCTGCAGTTAGTAAGTTTGTGGGTGCAAGGCATGTGGTAATAACTGATATTAATGACTACAGGCTCGAGCTTGCCCAAAAATTAGGCGTGACCAGAGCTGTCAATATTTTAAACACTGACTTAAAAGAAGTTATGAGTGAACTCGCTATGACCGAGGGTTTTGATGTTGCCTTAGAAATGTCTGGGGTAGAATCGGCTTTTCAGCAAATACTAGCTACTATGCGCCACGGTGGCAAAATTGCCATGCTAGGCATACCTAGTCGGCCCTTTGCCATAGACTGGAATCAAGTTATTTTTAAAGGCATAGTTATCAAAGGTATCTATGGCCGAGAAATGTATGAAACATGGTACAAGATGATTTCTATGCTCCAAGCTGGTTTGGATATAAGCCCTATTATTAGCCATAAATTCAAGATTGATGATTTTCAAAAAGGCTTTGATATTATGCGTTCTGGCAAATCCGGCAAAGTTATTTTAGATTGGTGATAATATGAACTTTGAGCTCTCAGGTAAGCAAAAAGAATTAGTTGTACATTACTATTGAATGAAAAAGTGCCATATTAAGATATTGAAATGCATCTACTAGCATTTTCACGAAATTAATAGAATTTATAAAAAGCTGATAGAAGATTAAAAGTAAGTACCAAGAAGCCAGAAGGCTAAGGAATGTATAAATAGCTAAGTATTAGCATATGAATATCTCTCGCTTTATCTGTCCTAAACGCTATTGCAACGCTAATAGCTCATTTTGTAAGTGTTGCAGTCTAATATTCTCGAACATTTGTTTTAAGTCTAGAAACAGTTCAAAATATTGCTCCTCTATTCTTTGGGTAATCTTAGAAATCTTCTCTTCATCATAAATACGGGCGCTGAGGTTTCTATCAACTAATGCCAAAATCCATAGCTCACCATTTTTAAATAAGCACTTTCAAAGGCTTGTTTAATGACTCTTTGTGGAGAGGCTAAATCAACAAAACTTTCACTTTCTAAATAGTCTTTTAGAGTTTTCCAAGAAAGCTCAAAAATCATTTCAAAAGCTTGGATTAAAGCCACTTTTTCTATGTCTGAACTAATTTTGCCAGCTTTTTTATTGTTTCTGATTTGTAGTACAATTTTTTCATATAAAGTAAATGCTTTAGAGAAATTGCTGAAACGCTGTTTCCAGCGAATGTTTTGAAGATCAGCCATAAAACAATTATATATCTTTTTAAGCTATATGTATTGAGATATTTTTGTGAGATAAGATTATTTTAAAGCACCTGAGGTCAGGCCTTTAATAATTTGTTTACTGGCTAATAAATAAACTATTAATAAGGGCAGAGCAGTAATTGTAAGCCCAGAAAATAACAGTGCCCAGTTGTTTTGGTGTTCGCCAAAAAAGCTGAATAAGCCCAGTGGTAGGGTTTTGTATTTTTCTGCTCGTATAAATATTAATGGGAAGAAAAAATCATTCCACCAAGGTATAAAATTAAATATAGCAACAGTTGCCAAGGCTGGTCTTATTAGTGGCAGCATTATTTGCCAAAAAATTCTAAAGTCGCCAGCACCGTCAATACGGGCTGCTTCTTCTAGCTCTTTGGGCAGGGTTTCAAAGAAATTTGCCAAAACAAAAATAGTAAAAGGTATTCCGCTAGCAACATAAATAGCTATAAGAGACCAAGGGGTATTTAATAAATGCAGGCTGCGCATAAGGAAAAACAGTGGCAAAATGCCAAGGCGTATGGGCAGCATAAGCCCTGCCAAAAAATACATCATAAGCCAAGATTTACCTTTAAATGCATACCTACCCAAGGGGTAAGCTGCTAAGCTGCCAACAACTAAAACTATCAGCAAGGCAGTTAGGGTAACAAAAAGGCTGTTTCCAAAGTACGAGGAAAAATTCCCTCGGTTCCATGCTTCTATATAATTGTGCATGCTCCAGCTTTTGGGCATAGCAAAGGGGCTTTTAAATAATTCTCGGGTAGTTTTAAATGATGAGATAATCATCAAAAAAACTGGATATACCACAGTAAATCCATAAGCTATTAGGGCAAATTGGATTAAGGTTTTCCTGCTTAAATCAAAGAACTTAGTCATAAACAACCTTTTCTTTTGAGGCTAACTTTAAAAATAGTACAGAGCTAGTTGCAATAAAAATGAACATAATGACGGCTAGGCTCGAGCCCATACTAATAGCATCTTGCCCAGTGCCGAAGGCGGTTCTATAAAAGAAAGTTCCTAAAACATCAGTTGCGCCGCCTGGGCTACCATCAGAACCTGCCATTACAAAGACTAATTCAAAGGCATTAAAATTGCCAATAAAAGTAAGCACAGTCACAATAATGATTGATGGCCTTAAAAGGGGAAGCTGTATATATCTAAATATTTGAAATCCAGTAGCACCATCTAGTTCAGCCGCTTCTAAATATGATGCTGGTATACTGCCCAAGTTTGCTAAAAACAACATCATCGGAAAACCCATCCAAGCCCAAGCATTTACTACCAATATTGATGGTAAAGCAGTGAGTGGCTGGCCAAGCCAAGGTTGAGCCAAGATACCCAAACCAAGCATTTTTAATGCTTTATTAAGCGGGCCAAAGAGAGGGTTTAAAATAAGGTTCCATAAAAACCCCACTAGCACAGTTGCTAATAAGTGAGGCATAAAAAATAAATTCTGCCAAAATTGACGACCACGTTTTAAGCTATGCAAAATACTTGCAAAAAACAATGCCATTGTGTTTTGGACTAACATGGTGCCAATAAAAAAGAAAATATTGTGTTTAAAAGCTCGCCATAAGTTGCTTCGCCAAGGCTCGGTTGTAAGTAAACGAACAAAATTGTCTAAGCCAATGAAACCACCTCGCTGCAAGCCCTTCCATTCAAATAAACTGTAGCCTACAGCGTTTAATAAAGGCCAAACAATAAATAAGCTGTAGATGATAAAAGCTGGTAACCAAAATGGTAAGAAGCGCCAGAATGTAGGGATTTTGCGTTGCTTGTTCAAGGGGGTCCTTTAATTAGAAAAAGTTTTAAGAACAAGGAATGTTGATTTTAGATTAGAGAATATAAAACTATTAGTTATTATTTCTAAAACCTAAAATCATAAATCCTTGTTCGATATTTATATTCGGCAGCTAGTAAATTCTGGCAACTGAATATAACTCAATTATTATTGACTAGGGGCAGTTGGCATAAACCAAGTTGCCATTTGTTCTTGTAAATCTGCCCCAACTTCAGCAGCATTCATATCACCCAAGAATAGTTTTTGAATATCTTGACCAATAATAGTTGTGCCAGAAGGCGTACCAAATCTAAAGTGGACAAGTAGCATATAAGGTGTTGAATTTTTACCCCACATAGAAACTATTTCATTTAGTAAATCATCACTTGGGCTAACCCCAGAAATTGGTGAAATTTGAGATAGTTTGTCAGTAAATGCTTGACCAAATTCTTGGCTACCGAGCCAGTTTACAAAGTCATAAGCTGCTGCTTCATCTTTGGTACTTGATGTTACAGCCCAAGAGCCATCAACAAACCAAGATACTGGGTTGTCATTGGTAAAGCGTGCAGGTACTGCAAAAACACCTAGTTCTAAATCAGGGTTTTGCTGTCTAAAATTTGCAGCTTCCCATGATCCACCTGGGAACATGCCAGCAATTTCGTTAATAAATAAATTTTGAGCATCACTATAAGAAACAGCAGTCACATCTGGTGGAAGATAGCCTTGAAGTAATTTAACAGATTGTACACTGTTAATAAATTCGGCATCTGCAAAGCTTCTTGAGCCATCTAAAACGCCTTCAACAAATTTGTTGCCACCATAAGTGCCGGCACCAACAATGGTATGGAAAATTGGCAGCATCCAAGCATCTTTACCGGTTAGTGCCATAGGGATATAGCCAGCAGATTTTAGAGCTTCATTAACGCTAATAAATTCTTGCCAAGTTGTAGGTACGCTTAAGCCTAGTTCTCTAAAAATAGCCTTGTTATAGTACATTTGTAAAACTTGGATAGCAAAAGGTACACCATAAACTTGGCCGTTTTCTTGGCTGCGAACAGCATCTAGAGTGCCAGTTGTAAAATTGCTTAGGTTTTCAGCTTTGCCATCTAATGGCAATAAATAGCCAGCATCAATCCAAGACTTAACTCCACCATAAGAACGAGTTTGTACTATATCTGAGGCTTCGTTAGCTTGTAATGAGGTAGAAACAAGAGTGTTATATTCTTTATTTAAGAATGCTTCAAAATTAATGCTAACCCCTGGGTTTGCATCTTGATAAAGTTTTAGAATTTCGTTGTACTCGTCAACGTCTTCTGTGCGCCAAGACCACATGTCTAGGCTTTGAGCCATCCCAAAGGCGGTGGCTAAAATAAATAGTACCAGGACCAATCTTTTCATATTATTCTCCTTCCAAAGAAAAAACTATAGCTTTATAGCTAGTGAAATAAATTTCTTAATAAACTCCTTTCTGTTGAAAATATCGCATGCCTATTAGAAATAAGGCAATTAGTTTTGTACATAGTCGAGCCTACCACTTATATACCAATTTAGTCAACTGAATAATAGAATCATATTTAGCTGAGTTAATCAGTAAATAAATATCCTAGCACAGTTTAGGCTTCATAATTTAGCTATTTGGATTTTCCTGAATTCTTAAGATTTTTGCTTTAGTAGGCTTAAAATGGGAAAGTGGCTATTAGGGTTTTATTAGGCAATTAGGCTCGAGCCCAAACAAATGGCTCTCATAGTTAGTTTGGCTGCTGTTTATAACTATTTCCAGCCAGATAAACCCGTGTTCGTCAATATCTATAATGGGCATTGTCTTGCCCAAGCAAGTTTCTAAAAGCCTTAAAGCATCTTTATCTAAATTTTCTAAAAGCCAATCAGAGATTTTAATAATCTTTACCTTATCGGCGAGCTCAAGAGCTTGACCATTAGCATCAATAGCTTTATGAAACATCTTATTTCTTTGCCCATAAGATTTTAAAACTATTATTAGTTGCCAATTCTTTCCAGTTGGCAAATTTTGCTAATAACGGCTCATAAGCCAAAGCTTTATTGGCCACCAAAAATAACTCTCCATGGGGTTTTAAGTGCTTGTAGGCAGCGGCAATAAAGGCAAAAGGCAGTTCTAAAACCACCCCTTTACCCACATGAAAAGGCGGGTTTGTAATTACATAATCATATAAATCATCATCTTTTAAGCTTGAATTTACGTCGCTGTGTAGGCAGCGAATATCTAAACCGTATTTTTTGGAATTCTTATAACTGCTTTGAATCGCTAATAAATCATCATCAACAGCAGTTACCATGGCAGCAGCCAAAGAGGCTTTTAGAGCTAAAATGCCGTAGCCTGTGCCGATATCCAAGACTTTTTTGTTTTTAAATTGTCTAAAATCTAAATTTTCTAAAAAGAACTCGCTACCTGGGTCTAGTTTGCCAGCCGCATAAACCCCTGCTGCCGCCTCTAAATTTAATTCGGCCGCTCTAAAGCTAAGCATAGGAATAGTAATTTCTCTATTATTAGTTTTTATTGCTGATGAAAGCCGCCAGCCTGATGTTTTAGCTATGACTTTGATATTGCCAAAAGTCTTTTTTATTTCTTTTTCGTAGCGTTTAGCACCTTGGTTTTTGTGTAACAAAAAATAAGCGAGCCCATTTTGATTTAAAACCTTATAAGCCCCTAGAATCTCAGCGTTTACTCGTGCATTGCCTTTATCACCTGAGGGGATTATTGCCAAGCTATCAACTTGTTTATCAAAATTCCAAATTGCTGAGGCTGCGAGTATTTTCTGATTGCCATAGGTCTTTTTGGCGGTATTTAGGCTAGCCAAAGATGTATCTAAAATAATGCTGTTTTTATAATCTGCTAAGAACCCAGCACTCGAGCTTATATCCATAAATAAGCCCTGAGGTTTTATTTTTGCTTTCATCATACTTAGACCCTTGTGTTCAGGTAAAAAGCGTAAACCCGCTTTGCTGTAAAACTCTAAATCAGCAATCCTTTGGCTTTGGTAGCTATGATAGTTTATTAGCTTTTGCTCGAGCATGTTCCAAATCGTCTCCAAAGGCAGATTATAGCTCAATATTCTATCAGACTAAATAACATCATTTAGATTTAGAAGACAGTTCATAAGGCTATCCAACTATTATTTTTTATTGATTTATCCTTTGATAAGTTATTTATAGGCACAAATTCATATTATCTTTCTTTAATATTTCTCTGGATTTGCTTTTGAGCTTGGCCCAGAAGATTTTTCTATTGTGAAAATGCAATGCTTATATTAGCCTTGTTTTTATTGCTTCTAGCTCTGTTTTACCCCAAATTCCTGTAATTTCTCTTAAACTCCTTTTCAATTTTGGCTTTATTCTGGTTTTTATACATTACATGAGCCAAGTATTAGTTATAATCTTTAGCTGATGACTGTAGATTATTATGAAGTACTAGGGGTCGTAAAAACGACTGACAGAAAAGAAATAAAAGCGGCTTACCGTAAGCTGGCTTTAAAATTTCACCCAGATAAAAATCCGGGTGACCACGAGGCAGAGGAAAAATTTAAACAAATTAACGAAGCTTATGCAATTTTGTCTGATCCAGAAAAGCGTGACCGCTATGACAGATACGGCAGTGCCGACCCACAATCCCATTTTCAGGGTGATATTTTTGATATATTTTCTTCGGTCTTTGGGGGCGGAGGTTTTGCTGGGCAGGGTGCTCAACGCGGTTTTGCAGGTGAAGACCTAGAGGCTCGTTTAGAAGTTAGTTTAGATCAGGCTCGAGCCGGTGAAACAATAGAAATAGAAGTACGTAGATTACGGCTTTGTATAAACTGTGATGGCGAACGTTCCGAGCCGGGTAGTGAAGGCAAAGAAACTTGCCCAACATGTGATGGCATTGGTCAAGTGCAAAGGCAGGTTCAATCGTTTTTGGGTATGATGGTTACCCAGCAAGCTTGTCCAGAGTGCCGTGGAGTTGGGCAAATAATTACTGAGCCTTGCACAGTTTGCTTAGGCAAAGGCCGCTCAGAAACTAAAGATAAAGTTGATGTAGTGCTACCAAAAGGTATAGATGGCGGCTATCGCTTACGCATTCCTAACGAAGGCAATGCCGGTATAGATGGCGGTCCAAATGGTGACTTATATGTATTTATTTCTGCTAAAGAACACGAGAGCTTAGTTCGTGATGGCGATAATCTTTACTATTATCTTAAAATTGGCTTAGCTCAAGCTGCACTTGGTAGCTCTTTTGAAGTACCAACCCTAGATGAGCCAGAAATTATTAGAATACCAGCTGGTACAACCACTGGTACCGAGTTTCGCTTGCGAGCAATGGGCATGCCTCGCTTACGTGGTATTGGCATGGGTGACCAAATAGTAGTAGTAGAAATAGATGTACCCAAAAACCTAAGTAAAAAAGCCAAAGAATTACTAGAAGAATACGCTCAGGAAACTGGTGAAGAAATAATAGAGCATGAGAGTTTTTTTAAGAAGATTAAAAAGGGGATTTTTGGTAGCGACTAAGCTATATTTTAGCCAAACAGATATTCAAAGCTCTGCTCTAAACCCAATTTGCTAAACTCAACGGTTTTTCTTTCTTCATTTTTAAAACGTTTAAATACATCTTGTTTTGGGCTTTTTTTATAATATTCTAAAATCTCAACTTTATTTTCTGTAATTGGTCTTATGGTTAATTGTATAATACTGCCATTATTCATTTCTCGCTCAATTGTTATAGTCTTGTCAAAAAGGTGGCTCTGATAAAGCATTGCTATAATTTAACGTGAATTATGCTTTTTTTAAGTAATTACTTACTAGCTTTTTCTGGCTTTTAGAAATTTAAGTATATTATTAGCCTTTTCATGACAGGTAAATCAAGGGCTTAATACTTAGCATTTTTATGCATTCCTAAGACTATTATATCTAAACCACTTCAATTTTTTATAAGAACTATTAAGAGCAGACCTGACTAAAAAACGACTTATGAAAACATTTGATAAACCGTAGTTTCAGTTCGATAAGTGGGTCTAAAGTCCTGCCTCCGACGTAGGGTTTCAAACCTTTGGGCTTAATTTTAGCGCAATATTGTGCTGCCTTATTTCAAATTAGCTATAGCCCCTAGCTTCTGCTCTTAAATTCTATCCCTCATTACTTTTGCTCAATCAACAGCATCTTTAATGAGAATGCTAGAACTATTAACTAATAAAATCTAAAATTTAGGGTTAGCCCCAGTTTGGTATAAATAATAGCCTTGTGTATACTGGAAATGAAATAATTTTGATTTTTAGCTAAAAATAGGTTTTTAAAAGGAGATGCCAATGTCGGTATTAAAAAGGTTTAGAATAGCTGTTTTAGTTTTTATGATTACAACAAATTTTGTTTTTGCTCAAGATATTATGTGCAGCCGTGTTTTATCAAATGACGACCTTGTTGGTTCTCATAGTCTAATAGTTGGTCCAGGGACATTAAGTGGTTCTGGATATACTTTCCCATTTCCGCAAAGCCCAGCTTCGGCCGCAACTATTAGACTGCTTGACGGTGAGATTTTATTAGAATCTAGTGATGGTCATATGAAAATGACTCTTTTTCAACTTTTTGATGATGATGAACAGTGGAGTTTTCCTGATAGCCCAGTATTTGTACTAAAAGATACTGATAAAATAGCTGCTTTAGGCTGCGCTATGGCTGATTTACCTCGCTATCTTGGACAGGGTTGGTTTATCTCTGAAGATGGGGTGACTGTAGCTAGTACTATGCATTTGATAATTAATGGACTAAATAAAGATGGTGGCATTTCTGCAACAGGTATTATGATTTCTAAGGCAGATGGTTTAGCACTTGAGCTAAAGATTGAGCTTGGGCCTGCTAGTAATTAAGCTTAATTTATTTTATTTTACCCGCTTTTTTTAATAACAGTGCATATTTTGTAGCTTCTTTTTGTTATTGAGCTGATTATTTAAGTTTTTATGCCCTTGTCTATTGTTCGTAAAGTTTATGTTCCTAAAGATTGCTCTATTTTGATAGCTGTCATTTGATTTAGCTTATTACTGAGCCTTTTAGACCCCCAAATTTAAAGACAAGAACTGAGATTATGCTAGTAAATATTAGAAAAAAAATAGTGCATAGATTATTTTACCCCAGTCAAATTTTTTAGGAGACAACCACCTGTTTTTAGAAGTCTAATATTGGCAGTAATCAAGATTCCATTATGGGTAAGTTTTTTGTGAGAGTATTTTTTGTACACTCTAAGTTGTGAAATTTTGGCGACCTATTTTAGTTATTTTCCTTTGGCTGGCCTATGTTTTTGGTTTTTCCTATTTGTATAGCGATTTGGGAGCCAAGACCACTTTGTTGGCCATTATCCCAGTTATGTTTTCTGCATCATTGTGGAAACGTGTGGGTGGGGTTGCTGCTGCAATTTTTGGTGCTACGCTCAGTGTGGGTTTGCTATTTTATGCTGATGGCGAGTCTTTTAATTTCCTTAGCACAAGTTTGCAAGATAGGCTGGCAGATTTAGCTCTGTATTTAACGTCTGGTTTGCTAGTTGGTTGGGTTGCTCATCTTAATTATGAACTTAGGAAATTTAAAACCAAGACTAAAAAGGCTCAGTATGACCCTTTGACTAAATTACTAAATAGAGCAAGTTTTTCAGCTAGATTAAAATCAATTATTAATAGATCTACTCAGAAAAATGTAAAGGTAGGAATTCTATTTGTCGACTTAGATAAATTTAAATATGTCAATGATACCTATGGTCATGATGTTGGTGACGGATTGCTTAAACAAGTTGCGAATATATTACGCTCGAGCATAAGGCAGGGAGATGTTGTAGGTAGGTTAGGTGGTGATGAATTCCTAATTGCTATTACAGATCTTAAATCACCAAAAGCAGCTGAACTAGTTGCTGATAAAATTGTTAAAGCCTTAAACTCACCGTTTAAGATAATGTCAAAAGAGGTCAATATTTCTGGCAGTGTAGGTATTAGCATATTTCCTGATGATGGAAATGATGTTGAAGAGCTAATAAAAAGCGCCGATGCCTCTATGTATTCGGTTAAAAACTCGGGTAAAAACAGCTATGAACTAAAAAATCATGAAATTAGAGCTAAAGAAGAAAGACAAAGCAGGTTTGAAAAGTTGTTGCAATATGGTTTTGATAATAATGAATTTGAACTTTATTATCAACCTCAAATTGAATTCAGTAATAAACACTTACGCGGTTTTGAAGTTTTATTACGTTGGAAAAATACAGAACTTGGGGTAGTTACCCCCGATGAGATTCTACCGGCTGCCAATGCTATGGGTATGCTATTGTCATTAGATAGATGGGTTTTAAGAGAAGCATCTTATCAGCTAGCAAGTTGGTTTCGTAAGGGCTATAAACCTGTTAAAATTGCAATGAATATATCTGAAATCCAGTTTCAGCATTCTGATTTTGTTAAAAATATTGCTAGCGCGATAGAAGACTTTGATTTAAATCCAAACTGGCTCGAGCTTGAAATAACAGAGTCTGTACTATTAAGAGATTTAGATAAATCAAAAGAGATATTGCTAGAACTATCAGAATTAGGAATCGGTTTGGTATTAGATAATTTTGGCCAAGGTTTCTTACCAATTGAAGCACTACAAAAGATGCCTTTGTCTATCTTAAAAATTGATAGGGGATTATTAAAAGAAATACTACCAGACCAAACAGGCTATGATAAGAGAAAGCTACTGGAAGCCTTGGGGGATTTGGGTCACAAGTTTGATAAGAAAATAATGATTTCTGGTGTAGAAACTAAATATCAGCATAGCTTAGCTGAAAAGCTGGGTTTTGAATTTGGTCAGGGATATTTGTACTCCAGACCATTAGAAGCAAAAAAAGCTCAAGCTTATTTAAAACCAATTAAAAACCAAGCAGGACAAACAGTTAAAAATTGATATTAAATTTACGAAAGATACAATTAATGTGCTCTATAGCAAATAATTTACAAGATTAAGAAATTCCTTTTACAACCTCAGCTACAGTTTTAGCAATACTGTCAATTTCCGTCTTGTTTTCTCCTTCTACCATTACTCTAATCAGAGCTTCTGTACCGCTTGGGCGTAGGTTTATTCGACCGGATTTACCAAGGCTGTTTTCGGCTTTAAGGACGGCTTTTTTGATATCGGGATGATTCGGAATTTCATCTTTTATTGCTAAGGGTACAGTTACATTTAATAAAACTTGCGGAAACAGTGGGATTTCATCTAGCCATTGTTCTAATGATTTATCTGATTGCCTAATTGATTTTAAGGTTTGCAAGGCGGTTAAAATCCCATCACCGGTAGGGGATAGGTCCAAAAATAGAATATGTCCAGATTGCTCTCCGCCAAGATTTAGCTTTCTTTTGACCATTTCTTCATGAACATAGCGGTCGCCTACTTGGCTACGAATCATTTCTATACCATTTTTATTAAGATAATTTTCAACACCTAAATTGCTCATAATAGTTGCAACTATTTGTTTTTCATTATTTACCATGGCATTTATTGCCAATATATGATCACCATCAACCAAACGGCCTTTTTTATCTACTAATAGTGCCCTATCAGCATCACCATCAAAACTTACACCAAGCTCGAGCCCAAGCGCATTAACTCGCCTAATAAGCGATTCTGGGTGAGTGGAACCACAGTTTTTATTAATGTTAATACCATCAGGGTGAGCATCAATCACATCTAAATGAGCACCAAGCTCTCTAAATAATCTTGGGGCAATTTCATAAGCCGCACCGTTGGCACAATCTAAACCTATTTTCATATCTTCTAAATTAGGGGCTAAGTTAAATAAATATTTATAATAATCATCATTTTCATGGCTGTATCTTTTAGTAATGCCGATATCTTCTCCGATAATATCATCTAGGCTAAATATTGATTGCTCGAGCCTATTTTCAATATCTTGTTCTATACTATCGGATAATTTTTTCCCCCGACTATTAAAAAACTTTATACCATTATCAGCAAATGGATTATGCGAAGCACTAATAACAATCCCAGCATCAGCTGATAAGTCTGTGGTTAAATAAGAAACCCCTGGCGTAGGCATAATACCAAGCAAAGTAACGTTGCCCCCCCGAGACATTATTCCACTACTTATTGCAGCACTGAGCATAACTCCAGAATGACGTGTGTCTCTACCTATTACAAATTCTGGTTTGCTAATACCAGTAGCTTTTAGTGTCTCGGTTGCTGCAATCCCTAATTTAAAAGCGAAACTTGCTGTAATTGGTTCTTTGCCAGCAACGCCTCTAATCCCATCTGTTCCAAAAAATTTACGTGACATGAGCCGATTCTAACTTTTATTATTGAAAATGATTTGGTAATTTTATACGTTATGAGAGTTAATTAAGTTCATTCTTTTTTGGCTTTTATACTAAATACTGTGTTTTTGTGCTACATGAGTTAGTTAAAACTGATAGTATTAAAGCATGCGACTAAAAGGATTCTTAATTACAATTGTAATTATCTTAAGTGTGGTTTTTGCAATACTAAATTGGCAGATTTTAACTACTAACTTACCCCTTAATCTAATATTCTTTAAAACGGAATTTCCGGTAGGCTTGGGGTTGTTAGTTAGTGGAGTACTGCTTAGCTTAATATTCTTTATTGTTTCTTTAATTGATAGAGCAGGTGAGCTTAGGCAAATCTCACGCTTAGAACGTCAACTTGAGGATTTTAGGACTAAGCTCGAGCAAAAACGCGTGCAAGAGTTAGAAAAACTAGAAGAGACAACTCAAAATGGTTTTAACGAACTTAAATCAGCAACTTTAGATAAAATTTCAAAAATGGAGCAAGAATCAAAAAGCATGCTGGCAGGCTTTGATAATAAGCTAAGCGAAAAGCTAAAATCTATGGAGTCAAAAATTCTTTTGGTAAGAAATGAAGTTGCTTCTAATGTTGCCAGAAGTGAAGAGAACTTGAAGAAGCAAGTCAAAGAAATAATCAAATCCTGACTTAGCTAATCAGAAATACGCAAGTTGTTTCATATCTCTGCTAATCTTTAACTTATGAGTGAAATAAGTTTTGATAAAAATACTAAAATTGATGAGGTTTACGAAGCCTTAAAAGTAGTTCGTGACCCTGAAATCCCGGTTAATATTGTAGATTTGGGCTTGGTTTACAATGTAGAGATTGATGACCAAGCAAATGTAGAAATAGAAATGACCCTGACCAGCATGGGCTGCCCTGTGCAAGATTTACTAAAATCAGATGCTGAGATGGCTGCTATGAAAGTAGATGGTATAAAGTCTGCCAATGTAGAATTTGTTTGGTCGCCACCTTGGGCATTGGACAAAATGACTGATGATGGTAAAAAACAAATGCGTATGTTTGGTTTTAATGTTTAAATTTTAAAAAGCTTTTTAATTTTCAATAAAGAGCAGCCTTAATAGGCTGCTTTTTGTATTTAATATGTCTGGATTAAGGCATTGCTTAATTTTAAGTCTCGGGCGGATAATATAAAATTTCTTTTTCAAGAAATGGGTTGAAAAGGAATTATCTATGCCCGAGAGTTAATTAGTTTAATCAATCTAGGCGTAAGATATTCGGAAAAAATGTTAGGAATCTTATTTGCCCAGACTATTTGTTTAAGTACTAATTCAAAATTTTAAAAACCACAGCATATTTAATGCCTCCATCACTTTTATAATTCTTAGATTAGCTTAAAATATTTAATAAGTCCAGCAATGCTAATAGAATGGGTGCGTCCAAGAAATCGGGGAAAAGTAAAAAACTGATAAAACTAGTAATAATAAGGGGGAAATAATAGGATATAAATTATGTTTATGAAGCGATATAGTAATCAGATAAGCAATTTTGAAGCGAAATATGCTTCTTTT
>CAMZLP010000176.1 GCA_947311535.1 uncultured Deinococcota bacterium
AAGATGACTTATTTTTGAGTATTTACCATTGCTATGTAGAAACCATTTTATCCACATACTAGAGATGAGAGAGATACTGGAACTAACATGCATTAATAAATAAAAGACTCACAAGTTACATAGAAGCATAGCTATCATACTGAGAACACATAGCACCCAATGTATTGAATTCTGATTTGCTTTGCATGTGTATACAGAATATATAAACTAAAATAACGAAAATGCATCTATTTTCCAGATAGCTTTCTGACATCATACCTAAACCACCACCATGTGTGACGACGACGAGGCAGCGTCTAAAAGTTCACCAGCAACACGTTCTACCGCAGTGCGCTCAGGGCGAGAGTTAGAAGCAGCAGTCAACCAACGAAGTGCAAGAGAAGTTGCTCTACGTGGAGCAACTTCTACTGGTACTTGATAAGTTGCACCGCCAACACGACGGCTTTTTACTTCTATCTTTGGCCTAATATTATCAACTGCTTGACGAAAAACTTTAAGTGGCTCTTGACCACTCCGTTCCTGAATCAAACGGCAAGCTCCATAAAAAATACGATTAGCTAAATTCTTTTTACCTTCACGCATTAATTTATTTACAAAAGCTGTTACAGTTGTATCACTGTATACTAAGTCAGGCTCGAGCCTGCGAATTTCTGCTCTACGTCTACGTGCCATACTTAACCCTTCGGCTTCTTAGTACCGTATTTACTACGGCGTTGGTTGCGTTGAACATATCTGCCAATCCCAACACCTTCTGTATCTAGGGCACCACGAATAATGTGATATCTAACACCTGGCAAATCTTTTACACGACCACCACGAATAAGCACAACTGAGTGCTCTTGAAGATTGTGTTTTTCACCAGGGATATAGGCTGTAACTTCAAATCCAGAAGTTAAACGAACTCTTGCAATCTTACGAAGTGCTGAGTTTGGTTTCTTTGGAGTACCAGTTCTAACTGCAGTACAAACACCGCGGCGTTGTGGGCTTCCTTTTAAAGCAGGAGTTTTTGCTTTCTTTTTTAACTTCCTGCGACCTTTTCTTATTAGCTGGTTTACTGTTGGCAGAACAACCACGCTCCTTAAAATTTTTTACCCTTAATTTGGGTTTTTAAAATTGACTATTATTGCCTCTTATGAGACATAAACCAACCCCCAAAACTCAGCGTTGCGAGCTAGGGGGAGACAAACCTTGCCATTATATAGGGTTTATTAGCTAAAAAGCAAGCTTTTATTAGCTAAAAGTTTTGCAGGGGTTAGAATTGGCTTTTGGTATTTAGTTTGTACTGATATTTTTAACAAATAGCAAACTGTTCTGGCTCGAGCCTGCCCCCTTAAATCTAAAGCCAGCATTCTCGTATTTTTTTAAAGCATCTGTTGATTCTATTCTATTTTTCATAAGCCAATTAGCAAAGCTACCACGTTGCTGTTTAGCATAAATACCAACTGTTCTTAATTTATTGTCTTTCTTAACTTTAAATTCGATATTAATAATTTCAAAACGTTTTTTATCAATAATTTTTGAATACTCTAAAGATGCCAAATTTATTATCATCTCCCCTTTTTCTGCTAGCGCATTATTTATATCTTGCTGCCAATATTCATAAAGATTTTTGTATTGCTTTTGCTTGTTTTTAAACGCCAACCTTAGACCCAGCTCGAGCCGATAGGCTTGGATTAAATCTAGGGCCGACAATAGACCATAAAACCCCGAAATGATATTGATATGCTTATCCAGATAATCTAAATCGGCTGCTTGATATTGGCTGAGTTCAAAACCAGAAAATGCTGCCCCCTGATAAGCATAAATAGCCGCCTTCAGCTTAGCTTGGGAATTTGCTTCATGTTCAATCGTCCAATTTTGAAAATCTGCATAAGTCTGCTCAGCAAGCTTATTTGACATTTTCATCAGTTTGGATAGATCGGTAACTGAATATGATTTTAGGTGCTTAGCTAGCACTGCTGTCTTGGTTAAAAACCTTGGTGACTTGGTAACAAGAGCTGCGCTAGTATCAAAGTTTTGGGTTTTTGAGGGTGATAAAATTATTTGCATATTAGTAACTCCTATTAGGCATTTAAAGCTCCAAAAATTTGTTTGGAATCTTACCAGACTGCTCGAGCACAAGCTCATATCTATCTTTAAAAGCCAGCTTTATCTCTGGTAAAACTATTTTCTTATTCCAATCTACCAACGCCTTATTCATATTATCAGCCATTAGCTCTTTATAGTCTTTTTTTGGGTTCTCATACCACCATAGCTGGTAAAATGGACCCACCAAATGTGAAGCAGCATCAGCTGAAGAAACTATTTTGACTTCAATAGCCGCTTGCTTTAAGTCCAGGTCATTTTTTTGATCGATTATTAGCAAATAAGAAATTATTTTAAGAATCATAGCTTTAGAAAAGCCAAAATCAATTAGTTTTTCTTTAGTTTTTAGATAATCCATCTTTTCTTGCTTAGCAGAGCCCAGTATTTTTTCATAGTCATGAAGCCAAACTAGCAATAAAACCATATCTCTATCAGCTGATTTATAAATATCGCAAAGCTCTAAAGAAATTCTCTCCACAATCTCTAGGTGGTATTTTAAGTACCACTTATAATGTTTAAAATTAGGATTTTGCGATTCTGCAAGAACATGTTTTTTTAATTTTAGAATTAATCCTTGCATTCAATCGTAAAAATACTTAGGCTTAATATTTCTCAACAAGCATCGCCAAGGCTTCGCCGCCACCAATACAAATACTTGCCATACCTGTCTTTTTATTCTCAGTTGCTAGGGCATTTAGCAATGTCACCATTATTCTAGCTGCAGATGCACCAATTGGATGCCCCAAAGCAATTGCACCACCATAAATATTTATGGCATCAGTAGGAATTTTAAATTCTTCTATTGCTGCCATTGTAACCACTGCAAAGGCTTCATTGACTTCGTAAATGTCAATATCAGTTGCTTTTAGATTGAACTTATCAAACAATTTTTGCATTGCTAGCACTGGTGCAGTAGTAAACCACTCGGGCTCTTGGGCATACGAGCTATAGCCTTTTATTTCGGCTAATATTGGCATATTATTTGCTTTGGCATATTCTTCTGAAGTAATAACAAGTGCAGCAGCGCCATCGTTAATTGTTGAGGCATTAGCGGCTGTTATAGTGCCATCTTGCTCAAAGGCTGGGCGCAGAGCAAGCATTCTATCAAAGTCTACTTTATATGGTCCTTCATCTTCACTTACTGTCAGCGAAGACTTCCTATTTTTAACTTCAACAGGGACAATCTCATTAGCAAAAACACCATTTTTCGCTGCCTTTTGAGCCCGCTTATATGATTTAATAGCAAAAAGGTCTTGGTCATCACGGCTAAAATTATATTTACTAGCACAAAGTTCAGCACAAGATCCCATATGCTTGTCTTCGTAGGCATCCCATAAGCCATCATGAATCATAGAATCAATAACTGCCTTGTCTCCTAAACGCATACCAGAACGTGCATTTGGTAAAAGATAAGGTGACTTTGTCATAGATTCCATGCCACCAGCAACTACTACTTCAGCATCTCCCACGGCAACCGCTCTAAATGCTTGGATAATAGCCTCGAGCCCACTGCCACACATTTTATTAAGAGTCACTGCCCTAGTTCCTTGATCTAGACCAGCATAAATAGCAGCTTGCCTAGCAGGGGCCTGCCCCATACCGGCTGATAAAACATTGCCCATTAAAACTAAGTCAACCTTGTCAGTGGCAACATTGGCTCGTTTTATTGCTTCTTTAATGGCCACTGCTCCTAACTTAGAGGCTTTTATATTTGAAAATGCACCTTGAAATGCACCCATAGGTGTTCTTATTGCTGATGAGATTACAATCTTTTTCATAGTCTTAAGTATATATGAAAAATAATCTATTCGTGCAAATTTGTAAAATCGCTATTTGTCCTGGCTTTACGAATTTATAACAGCTAAGATGTCTTTAGGAATAATTTTCTTTTTAAACCAAACTACTTTTGCTAAGACTTCGTCAACTTTTACCCCAGCCCCAGCCAAATTTAATCGCTCTGAGATTGCCAAAATAATATTTTTTGCGCCAGACTTACGAACTTGCGCAAATTTTTTGCGTAAATATTCTGGTCGCCAGTAGCCTACAATTTCTAAAACATAGTCTCGGCCATCTGGGTGAACTAGCCTAAAATCTGGCACCATCACACTGCCCGGAATTGGTAGCAGATCTACTTCACGTTCTAAAACCCATTCCGTTTTGGTTTTTTGCCAACGGCTTGCAAAAGCCTGCTCGAGCATACTGTCATATTCTTTGCCCTTTTTATAGTGCGAAACCAAAGCACAATTAGAATCAAGGCTAAACCTTGCAACACTTGGCGTATTATCATATTGCTGTTTGGGTGATAAATTAGCTTCTAAACTCCATTTGCTCACATTGAGCAAAGCTGGTAAAAATTTAGCGAGGTCAGTGCCATAGCGGGTACTAGCCCCAAATAAACTTGCTGGTCCATCAATAGTAATAGTAAAACCATGCTCCACATCACCCTCTATATAAGCCATTAGCCCAAAGAGTTTTAAATACCTAAAAAGCTGTTTGTATTCACCCGGCACATTGCGGTGAGCTGTAATTATTATATCTTTAGCTCGATAAAAAATACCTTGCACTTGCGATAAATTATAGCGATGGATTAATGTCTCTGGAGCAGGTTTGTCAAAATTTGTCAAAACACTATTTTCTTTTAAATCTGCATAAATCCCAGCATTAATATGGGGGCTAAGAATTTCTTTATTTAATTCTTCTGACAAAACTGCAGCCAAGCCAGAAACTAAACTCTGGCTATTAGCTAAACTAGGCGGATGCTTGGCAGCCAAAGTGAATAAACGCTTGCGTAATAGCTCTGGTTCTAAGGGGCTAACGGTTTCAAAATCACAAAAACCATTATTTAAAATATGTGCTAAACCACGTTTTACTCGGTAATTGGTGCTATCACCTTCTAAAATGCTAAGACCTTCATCTAAAATATGTTTTGGCTTGCCTTGGCTAGTTTCAAAGATACTAATTATCTCACTAGCTAGCTCTAGGTTGGGCGCCTTAGGCTCGAGCCTTTTCGGCACAATCTCCTCACCGTTATAGCGTTGCATTAACAGCTTAGCCGGTAACATTTAGAGTACTTTCAAACAATAAAATGGCATTGGCAATTTTCTTAATAAGGAAGAGCTTATAGGAATATATGAGAATTTATAGGAAGTTAAAGGAATATGGCCGTAGTCAAACTCAGATAAGAGTTTTTTATTAAGTTTCCAATTTAGAGCAAAAACTATTGCCCGAAAGCAAATAAACTGCAAAAAGTCGTTAAAGCTTCTATAAGTCATCAAAACTCAGCCCCTCTTGCTTATCTATTTTAAACAAAGCAGCCTGATTAGAATTGTCTTTTTTGGTTTTTGTCTTGGGCTTAGCTTTGGGTTTATATTCTTGGCCACTCCGTCTTCTGGCTGTACTCTCTTCTGAGGTATTTTGAGTCACTAGTTCATAAAGCAAGGCCAACTTCCCCTCACCCTTGCGTAAAATACGCCCCAAACGCTGTACGTATTCTCGTACGGAGCCAGTCCCAGAAAGCACGATAGCAACATTGGCTTCTGGCACGTCAACACCTTCATTTAGCACTCGTGAGCTAACTAATCTTGGAAACTCGCCAGATCTAAACGCTTCTAAGAAATAATGCCTTTCTTTGACTTTAGTTTGATGGGTAATGGCTGGGATTAAGAAATCTTTTGAGATGCGATAAACAGTTAAATTATCATTGGTAAAAATAAGCACTCTATCCTGATGATGTTTTGCCAATAGTTCTGCCAATATACGGATTTTAGCCTCGGTACCAAAGGCTAAGGCTCGAGCCTTTCGGTGGGCTATCATAGCCGCTCTACCCTCTTTAGAAAATGCACTAGCTTTTACAAACTGCTGCCAGCCCTGTAAAGAGCCTAAAAATATACCTTTTTTGCGTAAAAATTGATTTCTATCCTCTATTAATTGGTCATAATCAATACGCTCTTGCTTTGATAGCTCTACTTTTATCCGCTCAATTCTATGCTTTGCTAAGGCCGAGCCAGAAAGCTCTTTGGGGGCTTTACGGTAAGCAGTTTTACCTATTAATCTCTCAATTTCTCGATTATCGTCTAGAGTTGCAGTTAGCCCTAAACGATATGGGGCGATAGAGTATTCGGCAATTGTTCGTAAAAAGTCACCAGAAAGATGATGGCATTCATCAAATATCTGTAATCCATACAGGTTACCAAGCTTCTCGGCATAAATTGCCGCACTGCTATAGGTAGAAATCAATATATCAGATTCATCTTTTGAGCCGCCGCCAAGCAAACCTATATCAGCCCTTGGAAAGCTCTTTTTAAGCCCTGTATACCATTGCTGCATCAGGTCCAAAGTTGGTACAACAATAAGACTACTACGTGGCGTTTGGGCTATGGCCATATGAGCCAAAAAAGTTTTACCTGCCCCAGTTGGCAATACTATTACCGCTCTGCGGTTAGCTCTCTTCCACGCATTTAGAGCCTCTATTTGATGTTCAAAAGGTTCAAACCCATCAAATTCTAAGTCTAAAACCTTAAATGATTTTGCTCTATCTAACACTTGAGTTTTATCAGCTTGAATAGTTTCAAAAAAACGCCTGTATTCAAACGCTGGTATTCTAAACTTTTCTATACGGTCATCCCAAGTTGCAAAATCCAACCAAAGCTTACCCTTGGGTGGCGGATGTAAAATCAGCGTACCGCGATCATAGCTAAGAATGGTTTGACGAGCCATTTCTAAATTCTAGCAGTAATTTGTAATAAAGACTATCGTTTCAAGAATTTAAAATTATCTAAAAATGAGGTCAAGAACTAGCTGATAAAAATTGCTGCATTAGGTTATAATTAAGTTTAGGGAAAGGAAATGTACTTTAAAAATGGAAGCAAAAGTAATAGTTTTACCAAGAACTTATAGCGATGCTAGCATTGTAAATAAAATAATTGGCGATGAAAATCGTGTTTTGTATTTGCAAAATATGTTAATCGAATATGCCACCAATGGTCTTGCAGAAAATGAAAATTACAAGGCCTTACGAGATTATTTTTATGCAGATCCTACAACTAGGGCACTGTTACCAAAATGGGTTAGGCGCTTTAAAAATTTATATATATTTTGGGAATATATTCGCTTTAAATTCCCTACTTATTTAGAGCGTAAAAAGTTCATTGTCGAAGAGTTTTCGTTGCTTTATAACTATTTGGCTGCTAAACCAATACTTGCTGAGCAAAAAGACAATGTAGCTAAACTAAAAGATGACAAAGTACATGGAGCTTGGTCAAAAGCTCTTACAGAAGCAGAATACAACCCAGAGGGTGCAATTACCTTGGCAATAATTTTATTAGAAAATAGCTGCCAAAATATACTCGAGCGCAAAGGGATAATAAACTCGAGCCATCACGGTTTGTATGGAATTTACCAAGAAACAATTAAATCTTTAAATTTACTTAGAGAAGCCAGTGAAGACTATCCAAAAAAAGCTATTTTGGCTGGCATGAGCGAGCTTGTAAGTGGCCTTGACTTATTAAATGATGAAATTAGTACTGGTACAAGTAAAAATATTAGCCCTGAACAAGCTAGATTAATGGTTAATATAGCTGGTTCTATCGCCACAAACCTATTAGAAATATCAAATAAAAAATAATTTGTAATGATTCTGTAAGGTTAAGAGTTTTAATATAGACTTAAGACCTCTCAAAAACCTCCTTGCCGAATCTATACTGCACTAATAGGCAGTATTTTTTTAGCATCAATTACGCTCGAGCCAAATCTTAAATAAGCTTACTACTGGGTTATTCTCTGCTCTAATCATATCCAGATGGGTAAAATTAGGAATTATAAAAAGTGAAAATTGTGAATCAAGCCTTGTATTTGTATATGCCAAAAAACCATCTAAATTTCTTACCAAACCCCGTCCGGCCCCTATTGCTAGAGTTGGTGCTTTTACGTCTTTATTGGGTATATAATTAGGGCTGTGCTCGAGCGCAATGTCATTTTTACTAATATCTAAAAGTAGCCTTAAAGGAAAATACCATTCGTGCTGATTTGCAATTTTAGAAACAGAGTTTTTTGCAAGGCTATCAATATCTACAAATTCATCATTTTGCCAAGTCACAAAGTCACTATCTTTAGCAACACCTACAAGCGATTTACTATAAACCCCTTCTATATCCCCAAGTAAAAGTGCTGCCACATTTCCAGAGAACTCTGCGCCTAGGGCTCTACCTGCCGAAGTACTAAAAACAATTGAACTGCTATAGTCATCATCAATACTAGCCCCTAGAGCCGCTCGATTTGTTATAGGAAAGTCATAAAACTCTGCTTTGGCCATATCATTGGGTTTGTATCTAGCATAAAGTTTTAAAACTTCCGATTTTAAATAGGAGTATTCTAGATTAGGCATATATGGCAGAGCAGATTCTGATTTCAGGCTTTCCTCACCTGGTAAAATCTCCCAAAGCCCTAGGCCTATACCATCAGGAGCTCTATCATAAGCCCCTGTTCTTCCTAAAACACCGTCAATTAAAAACAAACCATCAATATGTTCAAAACCAGGGTCAAAACCAATACTTGCAAAATTATAGGCAGCGTAAAAACCCACAATACTTGCCCCCAAAGAATGTCCACCTAAAAATACTTTGTCAAAATTCTTTTCGGCATGTTTAATAATTTCGTGCATATCTTTTAAATGTACATCTAAGGTCCAATGAGAAATAAATATAGTATCTTCTGGGCTTAATGATTTATAACCATTTTCTTTATTGTAGTTTTTAATATAATATTCATAAGCAATATCTGGATTACGCTCAGCAACAGCTTTTTGAAACTCTGAGCGATCTTCTAATAAATTTGCTCGCCTATCAATAACCCAAACTTCAAAATTAGGTATGGCGGCCACTAATTGACGAGCAATAATAGCTAAATCAGCAGAACCCGCAAATATACCAGGGACAAGAACTAAAACTTTTTTAGCATCGTCAGTAGGCAAATAATATCTTGTATAAATTGCTTTGTTATACTTCTCAGGGCTGTGTTTTTCTTTAAATCCAGCAAGTTCTAGGTATTGGGTTTGAATACTCAATGGTGAATGCTGATAGTTGATTTGGGCTAAATCCAGATTGTAATTAACTTGCGGAATAGGTAAACACCCCGATAAAAGTAATATTAAAATAAGAGCAATCCCTAAGCTAACCTTGACCATGTCTTTATAGTGCACCTTTTTTTTAAATACAACTGTCCGCTTACATACAATATCTTGAAAGCATCTCTAAAGAATGCATTTTATGCGTTAATAATAAAAACCAAAGAAAGGATTAGTTTGTAGAGAGCACTAAATTAATAACAATAGTAGCTTGTCGTTTTTAATTCTTAGCTTGCTTTATTAACATTATTTTATAGCTCAGATTTACAATAGCTTTTGCAATTAAGATTTAGCCCTAGCTCATATATATGAGACAACTGGAAAATTCGTATGACCAAAGATTGACAAAGGAAATAAAAAGGGATAAGAATTGTTATGAACACAAATACCTATCCCAATATCAGTGTACAAAATATTGAATGCCCAGTATGTAAAAGCG
>CAMZLP010000177.1 GCA_947311535.1 uncultured Deinococcota bacterium
CTGCTTCAGAAATTGTAGCAGGTGCATTGCAAGATAATAAGCGAGCTAAAATAGTTGGTGAAACTACTTTTGGTAAAGGCGTTGCTCAAAATATTACTGGTTTGGCAGACGGTGGCCAATTTGCCTATGTCGTTTTTGAGTGGCTTACTCCAAATAAACGCAGTATTCATAAAATCGGTATTACGCCAGATGTGCTAGCTAAAGATACGCGCTTTCCTAGCGTAGTTTCATTAGAAGGTATCGCTGGTGCAGGAAAAGTAATAGAGATTTTAGTGGATGGTGAAACTCTCGGTTCTACAATTGCTGACGAAGATGGCAATTTTAAATTTGTTTCTGCTATTGCTGATAGAGATTATAGTGCGGTGCAAGGTGAAGCTCTGGTAGATTTAGCAACCGATAATGCCTTGTCAGTTGCCTATGAAACAATACTTACAGAATTAGGAAACTAGTATTTAGATTTATAAAATTTTCAAATAAATTTTATAGTTGAGAGTATTAATACTACTCTCAACTTTTTTGTTGGCATTAATGCCAAGGAGTTTGAAAACTTATGTTAAACTCCTACTTGCCCCGTTGGCTCAAAGCGGTGGCGACCCTCGAATCTGGTCAGGTCGGAAGAAGCAGCCATAAGGGGTGATCGTCAGGTGACTTTGAACTACCGACGGGGCTTTTTTATAAATCTTTTAATAATTTAGCAGTTATAGCGTAGTTTTGCCAATTATGCCGATTCAAGATACTCTACAATTTTTTTGTTTAGCTTTAATACTGCTTTTTCGATTTGCCATTTTGATTTATCTCTTTCGCCAACCACATTGCTAATAGCCCTTATTTCAGCAAATGGCGTGTCTAGTGCTAAGCAAACCTGCGCAGCAGCAGCACCCTCCATAGACTCTACAGCCACGTTTAGGTTTTGTTCTATTCTAAGGGCATCTGAGTGACTAGCTGTTACTGTTTCGGAGGTGGCAAAGCTTGCTGCTTTTATTCCCAGCTCTAAAAATTCTTTATTGAGCTTGGAATTGGTAGGGAAGAGGTTGTAATAATTTTGTCCTTTTGTTAAGAGGCTAAAGCCTAAGCTTTTCATATCTTGCCAGCCAGTATTGGTCTTTAGACCACAATCTATATGCATTTCTGAACTAGCTACAACCAGCTCTGTAATTTCTAAACCACTATTTGGGTATGCTCCAGCAATCCCAAATAGAATCACTTTGCTTGGTTTTAATTTATCAATTAATATTGCTAATCCGGCAGCCGTATTTACTTTGGCAATGCCTAAATGTGCCAAATAGATATTATTTTTATATCTAAAAAGCTCTCCTAAAGCAAAATCTTCTTCTTTTAAAGCTAGCGTTTCGTGCAGGGGCTTTGCTTCAAGCTTTGTAGCAGTTATAAGCAATATTGGCATTATTAGTTTTAACTGGGCATATCTAAGAGTGCATGTACAAATGCAGCGGCATCATAAGGCTGCAGGTCATCAGCTTGTTCACCAACACCAATAAACTTAATTGGCAAACCAAGCTCTCTTACTATTGGTAATAATATTCCGCCCTTAGCTGAGCCATCTAATTTGGTGATTATAACTCCTGTTATTCCTATTGCTTCATGGAATTTTTTGGCTTGAGACAGTCCATTTTGCCCTGTGACTGCATCTAAAACCAGCCAAACTTCTTTAGGCTCGTCTGGGTCTGCTTTGCTTATTACTTTTTTTATTTTTTTAAGCTCTTCCATAAGGTTGTGCTTGGTGTGCATTCTACCGGCGGTATCAACAAATAATATATCAAAATCTCTGGCTTTACGAGCCTGAGCAGCATCGAATGCAACTGCACCGGGGTCACCACCATCGGGGCCTGTTATTACCGGAGCCCAGAGCCTCTCACCCCAGAGCTCTAGTTGTTTTGTAGCTGCCGCTCTAAAGGTGTCACCTGCTGCTAACATTACACTTTTACTATGGGCTTGGTAGTATTGGGTTAGTTTGGCAATTGTGGTAGTTTTACCAACCCCGTTTACGCCTATTACCATTACTATTTTGCCTTTTAGAGGAACCATATTTCTTTTTACATCAAGCTCAAAGCCGACATTACGTAATATCTGCCTAGTTCGATCAGGCTCGAGCTGATACAAAAGTGCAGTTTCTAAAGCCTCTTTGAAATTTGTGCCTTTTTCACGTTCTTTTTTTGTTTCTTCTACAACCTCAGCAGCAATTTTGGCACCAGTATCAGCAGCTATCAAAGCAAATTCTAGGTCATCCCATTCCATTTCCCAATTATTAGCACCTATTATGCCCCTAGTTTTGCCCAAACCCTGTTTTAATTTATCAAACCAAGCCATTTAACTAGCATCCTTTTTTTGTTTTTTCTTAGGGCTTTGTTTTTCTTTCTTTACTTTTACTTTTTCTTCTTCTTTCTTCTTTTCTGGTTTATCATCAAGCAAGCCAGCTTCTAAAAAGCTTAAGGCTCGACCAATACGTTCTAAAACTTTAACCTTACCTAATATTACCGAAATATCAGTAACCCCAGGAGCCTGAGTTGTACCAGCTAAAGCTGCTCTTAATGGCATCATTATTTCACCCATTTTTACCGACTGAGATTTAACATAGCTGCGAATGCAGTCATCAACATCATCATAGTCAAAGAAATCTAAAACTGACAATTCACGTTCCAAGCCTTCTAAGTATTTTTGACCAGCTTCTAAGCGTCTTTTTGCATCTTCGGTATAGCTAAAATTATCATCAAAGAAATAATTAGATTGCTCAGCAATTTCTTTTAAAGTGTCAACTCTTGGCAATAAAACATCGACAACATCATATAGATAATCTTCGTCATTCCAGCTATAACCAGCTTCTTTTAAAAATGGGCTTGCTAATTCTGCAACTTTTTCTAAATCTAAGACGTTCTTTAAATAGTGTTTGTTATAGTGCTTTAGACGCTTCATATCAAAAATAGAGCCACCTAATGAAATCCTATCAAAACTAAAGTTAGCAATCATTTCGTCTAAGCTAAAAAACTCTTTGCCATTTGGCATGCTAAAGCCCATTGTTCCTAAATAGTTTAAAAGTGCTTCTGGCACTATGCCTTGTTGTCTATAAGAATCAACATTGGCATCATCACGGCGTTTACTTAGTTTTTTACCACTAGCATTCTTTAATAATGGCATATGTACCCAAACTGGTTCATCCCAGCCTAAGGCTTTATAAAGTAGTACATGCACAGGTGCCGTAGATATCCACTCTTCACCACGAATGGCATGGGTTACCCCCATTAAATGGTCATCTACTACGACTGCTAAGTGATAAGTAGCAATACCATCTGCTTTTAAGATTACAGCATCGGTTACTTCTTTGTTAGGAATAACAATTTCTTTCCTAAGAGCATCTTTTACTATAGTCTCGCCATCAGTTGGAGTTTTAAGACGAATTACAAAAGGCTCACCGTTGTCTGCTCTTTTATCACTTTCTTCTTTTGATATTTTACTTGCTCTACCATCATAGCCATAGCTTAGTTTACGCCTTTGTAAGTCTAATCTTATTTCGGCTAGCTCTTTAGGAGTTTCAAAAGCCCGATAAGCCAGACCTTGGTCTAAGAGTTGTTGAGCATATTTTTGATATATATCTTTACGGGCTAATTGTTTGTACGGTGCATTCGGCCCGCCAATATCAGGGCCTTCATCATAAATTAGACCCAACCAGTGGAGCATATCAATTACTTTTTGCTCACTTTCAGGATTATACCTACTTTGGTCGGTATCTTCTATTCTTAAAATAAATTTCCCAGAGGTTTTTTTGCTGGCAATATAATCAAAAAGGCTCATATAGGCTGTTCCTACATGAGGGTCGCCAGTGGGTGAGGGGGCAATTCGAGTTATCATTTTAGTTGTGGACATTGAGGGTACTCCTTTAAGCAGTAGTCTTAATAACTAATATATCTTAGCCTAAAAACTGTTGATAAAATGTTGTAGTAAATTAAAATATGGATAGTTTTACTAAGGTGATTGTTGCAATAAGCCATAGATAGGGTGCAAAATATTTAAATCGACCTTTTTTTAAGATATAAAAAAGTAATTTTAGAGCAAAAAACCCAGTAATAAATGAGGCTAAAAACATTGCAAACAATACACCTAAGCCTAATTGAGCTTCTTTTAAATCTGAGGCAGACATTATTGTTACCCCAAGCGATACTACCAAATACATTAAAAATGAAAACCTAGCAGCTAATTCAGGATTGATATTCCGCCAGAGCATTGCTGTAATTGTTGAACCAGAACGAGATATCCCTGGGATTACTGCTAAGCCTTGGGCAATGCCGCCTAAAACTGCATCTTTGAAGCTTATTTCTTTGATTTGGGTTTTGCTGGCAGATTTTGGGGCAAACCAAAGTATAAATCCTGTAATAATCAAAGCAATTGAAACATAAAATGGGGTATTTAAAGACTCAAAATAAGGCTTTAATAGTAGGCCGATTATAGCTGTAGGCAGAGAACCAATTATAACCAAAAGTGCTAGATGCCAAGAAGGCTCTTGCCTAGCTTTTTTAGAAACAAGCCCTTTGAAAAAACCAGTAGCAGCTTTATAGACATCTTTGTGTAAGCTTATTAAAACAGCCAAGAGTGTACCTGTATTGGTAATAATGTCAACTTCTATAGGAACAGGAAAGCCCCAGCCAAAATAATAGTTGGCTAATACCAAATGACCTGAGCTCGAGACTGGTAGAAATTCAGTTAAGCCTTGGACTATTCCTAATACTATTGCTTGTAGAATTGACATAAAATTAAAAAAATGAACTGGCTAACTTAGCCCAGTTCATTAATACCATTAAAATAAATTTATCGTTTGCTGTATTGAGGAGCACGTCTGGCTTTACGTAAACCATACTTTTTACGCTCGACAATTCTAGAATCACGAGTTAAGTAACCTTTGCGCTTTAATTCTGTACGGAAGCTAGGGTCAAGATTAACTAAGGCTCGAGCAATACCAAGTTTAATAGCATCAGCTTGCCCTGTTAGCCCGCCACCTTTTACAGTAATATGGGCATCATAACGACCAGCAGCACCTACGGCTTTAAGGGGCTCAAGAGCTTGAACCGATCTAAAAACGCCTCTAAAATATTCTTGAAAATCTTTACCATTAACAACAATATGACCTTTTCCCGGTCTTAAAAAGACTCGGGCAATTGATGATTTGCGTTTTCCGGTTCCATAATATTGCTTCATGAATTAAGCTCCATCTCTTTTGGCTGCTGAGCAGCATGTGGATGACTTTCGCCACTGTATATTTTTAGGCGACGAATGATTTTACGACCTAGGCTGTTTTTGGGGATCATGCCCCATACAGCACGTCTTATTATTCTGTCAGGATGTTTTTCTAACATTGTGGCAACAGGTATCTCTTTAAGACCACCCTGATACCCACTATAACGAGTATAGACTTTTTGATTCATTTTGTTACCAGTAAATACAATTTTCTCTGCGTTAATAACAATTACAAAATCCCCTGCGGCTAAGTTAGGGGTGTAATCTACTTTATGTTTACCTTTTAAAACCTGAGCAATTTGGCTAGCTAGTCTGCCAACAGTTTGACCTTTGGCATCAACTATTAACCAATCATGTGTCATCTCAGCTTCTTTTGGAAAATATGTTTTCATATTTAAAATCCTTATAGCAAAATTTATTTTGCTCTTTATTGATAATTTTTTACTGCAAGCTATTTGATGATCGGGTCAAATAGAATTGCAAGACCAAAGATTAGTCTAGCATGTTTTGGGTATTAAGGTAAAGGCTGTTTAAACCGCAACTTGTCTAAATGCTTAAAAATCCACAACTATTCTTTAATTTTAATATTTGCTCTTGGGCAATAGGCATCTTTTTTAAAGATACTTTTGGCTAAAATCTTTCTAAATATTAAAATGAGCTAATCATTTGAGCTTTCAAGAGCTTGGGAAAAACTCTACATAGTCGGCTATTGTGAAAACTCTTACCTTGCCTTGGCATAGTTTTTTTTAGACTTTTTAGGTGCTGGTTCGATTTTTTATTGTTAAGAAGCTTGTGAGGCATGATTTGTGCTGAATTTATATAATAGATTTATTGATAATAAGCTTGGGCTATATTTTGCCTTTTTGCTGTTATTGCCAATTATACTATTGATTGGGCTCGAGCCTAAACTAGAAATTGCCATAGCTAGCTTATTTCTTTATGCATTTGTAGCCAGTTACTTTTCTTTTACAGCTACAATTATAGCTGCTCTTATAATTACGGCTGGCTTGTCTCTAATTAGCTCAGTTTATATAAGTGTTTTTGCCGCTTTGGTATATTTATTGCTAGCAATTCCAATAAATCAAATATTTAAGAAAAAGACAAAACTAATCAAAACTACAGAAATAGATAACTTGTCTTGGCAGATTGAAGGCTTGTCAGATATTATTAGCAATGCCCAAACGAGAGATTTGAATACTCAGAATCATTCTGAGCGAGTTGCGCAAAACTCACTTGTGATAGCAAAGTATATGTCTTTGAGCGAAAAACAAATAAAATTACTCTATTGGAGTGCGCTTTTACACGATATTGGTAAAGAATCTATTCCTGCCGAAATTTTAAATAAGACAACTGCTTTGAGCAATGAAGAATTTGAAATCATCAAAAAACATGCTAATTATGGAGCTGATGTATTGGCTTCTATTTCGCCAGATTACGGTGAAATAGCTGAGATTGTTCGCTATCATCATGAAAAGTGGGATGGTAGTGGTTATCCAAAAAATCTAGCAGCTAAAGAAATTCCAATTCTTAGCCGAATAATTGCTGTTGCAGATGTCTTTGAGGCTTTAACTAGCAAGCGTTCTTATAAAGAACCAATGCGCGCCGTAGATGCTGCTAAATACATAATAAATCATTCTGGTAGTCATTTTGACCCTCAAATTGTCAAGGTTTTTGAGCTTTGCTTTAGCCAAAAACTTTTACAAGTTGCTGATGCAAGTATTACTGAGACAATAGATTTATTATATGACAGCCAAGTTAGCGAAGAATTTAGCCAAGCAATCCTTGAATTAAAGTAACTTTGATTCCACCATTAGAGAAATTTGTTTTAGTAGCCTTAAATTCTTTTTCTTTAAAAGAAGCTGCATTAGCTGTAATAATGCTAAAATAACTGCCTTTAAAATTATTTTTTAGATTTTTAGCAAAGCTCTCAGATAATTCTTTTGCTTCAGCTTCATTCATAATACGTTTTCCATAAGGTAGATTTGCAACTATCAGTAAGTTTGGTTTTTCAAGTCGATAGGCTCGAGCATCTTCTACTGATAAGCTAATTAAGTCTTGAAAACCAGCTTCTTTAATATTATTTCTTGCAATTGCAATATTCTTTTTACTAATATCACTGCCTATAATTTCCAAACTAGGTTCTATTATTTTTGCTTCTGCTTCCCTTTTGAACCTAAGCCATTTGCTTTCTTGAAAAAAAGGCATTTCTTCAAAGGCAAATTCACGCCTTAAACCTGGGGCTTCTTGGCTAGCAATTTGGGCAGCCTCAATCAAAAAACTAGCAGAACCACACATTGGGTCTAAAACTGTATCAAAATTTTCTATATTGCTTTTGAGCAATATACTAGCAGCCAAAGTTTCTCTAATTGCAGCTTTTGCATGCTCTTGCCGATAAGCTCTTTTATGTAGGTGCTCACCACTGCTATTAAGACTTATAGTTGCTCTATCTTGAAAAAGTCTAAGATAGATTTCAGTCTTGGCATTTTTATCCTCTTTGGCTTCTAGGCCTAAATCATTAAGCCTTTTATTTATTGCAGCAGCTAAGCTCTCGGCAATATTGTCATGATGCTTTAAACGGCTTTGCTTGCTTGTTGTTTTAATGCTAAAACTCTTATTAAAACCTAAATATAGCTCCCACGGTATTTTTCTGGCGTGGTCATAAAGCATAGGATAAGATTGAGATAAAAAACTACCTAAACGCAAAAGTACTCTGTGGGCTGTTCGTAAATTTAAATTTGCATGATAGATGGTATCCAAGGGCGCTTCAAAAGAAACTCCACCATGCTCGAGCTCAATGTCAGAAATATTTTCAAGCTTGCTAAGTTCTTTTGCTAAAACATCTTCAAACTTAGGCATGCAAGGAATATAATAAGATAAATCACGGTTTTTTAGTTGTCGTTTAATTCTGCGTTCTAATGCGCGCTGGCTGAGTGTAGTCATAGGGCAACATCATAACCCAAAAAAAGCCGCTGGGAAATGTTTTTCCAACGGCTTTTATTTTCTAGAGCTAGTGTAGAGCTCAGTTTTATTTAAAACTTTCCATTAATGCACCTAATGATTCTTTACTAGGTCTTAGAGATTGTTCATCTAAATAAGCCAAGGGCGTATCAGCTAAATCGCTGCTTTCAGCTAAATTTGGCCTTGAATCATCATAATATAAAAGGCCGGTTATAAACTCTTGATTTTCCTCGGCTTTTTGCAGACGATTGATAGCTGCCATTTTGTCAGTAGGGTCATAGTCTGTTTCTGTTTTACGCAGTTTAAGATGTGAGCCATCATGCAATTCAACTACTTTTAGCTCGCCATCTTCTAAACTGTCTATCATTATTTCTTGCTCTTCTGGCACATAGCCAAGCTCATGTAATGGGAGCTCATGCTTGCGACCATAGCCAAAGCTTTTGGTGCTGCTGTCATCATTATTAAAAGCTACACAAGGGCTTATAATATCAATAAAGGCAGTGCCTCGGTGGCTTAAGGCAGCTTTTAGTAGTGCTCTAAGTTGTTTGATATCTCCGGCAAAAGAGCGGGCAACAAAGCCGCCACCAGCAATAATTGCTTCCATGCAAAGATCAATTGCTGGAAGGTTATTTTTACCATAATACTTATGATCAGCACCAAGATCCGAGGTAGCAGAGAATTGGGCTTTGGTTAAAGAGTAAATACCATTATTCTCTACTATATAAACCATTCGAACATTGCGACGAATTGAATGTTTAAATTGACCTAAGCCAATAGAGCCAGTATCACCATCACCACTGACCCCAATACCTTTTAGCTTGTGGTTAGCGGTTAAGGCACCAGTACCAATAGAAGGCATACGTCCATGAATTGAGTTAAAGCCATGCGACATTCCTAAGAAATATGCTGGGGATTTGCTCGAGCATCCTATCCCGCTAAGTTTAATAATCTCGTGTGGGCGAATTGATAGCTCAAAAGCCACCTGAATAATTTGATTGGAAATTGAGTTGTGCCCACAGCCCTTACAAAGAGTAGTTGGCTTACCACCATAATCTGCTTTAGCTAATCCTATGGCATTTTCTTTTTTAGCGCGTCTGCTTGTTGTCATGCTTGGCCCTCCAAAATTTGATCTCTAACCCAAGTGGCCATAAGTGGCATACCATCAATATGGGCAATTGAAGCAAGTTTAGCTGTTAAATCTGGGAATTCATTTTGCAAAATTCTATGTACCTGACCGTCTCGGTTAAGCTCTATAACATATGAGCGTTGGTGCTTCTCTATAAATGAGCGAACTAAGTCTTTTTCGATAGGTAAGGCTTTTAACCTTAAAAAACTGAGCTCTACCCCTTGGGCTTTTAGTAAGTCTATGGCTTCTTCTATGGCATAGCGACTAGTACCATAGGCGATAACTGCAATTTCTGCTGCTTTATTAAGCTTGACTTCTGCTTTTGGAACCAAGCTTCTGGCAGTATTAAATTTACGGGCTTTTCTAGCCATAGATGAGGCAAATACCTCTGGATCTTCACTGTAGACAGCATATTCATCGTGGCCTACGCCTCGAGCAAACCATGCTGATTTAGGGTTACTATTGCCTGGGATAGTACGATAAGGAATACCGTCGCCATCTACGTCTTTATAGCGGCCATAATCTTCAACTTCGGCTAGTTCTTTAGCATTTAGTACTTTACCACGCTTCATTTCTTCGCTAGGATATTCAAAGGCTTGACCCATCCAATTATTCATACCTAAATCTAAGTCACTTAAAACAAAAACAGGTGTTTGTAGTTGCTCAGCTAAATCTAAAGCTTTATAGCCAAATTCAAAGGCTTCTTCAATGCTGCTTGGCAAAAGTATTGGGTTATTGGTATCACCATGCCCAAGTGTATAAACAAAGCCTACATCACATTGAGCCGTACGTGTAGGTAAGCCAGTGCTTGGTCCAACTCGTTGGACATCCCAGATAACTGTGGGGATTTCAGCAACATAAGCCAAACCCGTAAACTCTGCCATCAGACTTATACCAGGGCCACTTGTGGCAGTCATAGAACGTGCGCCTGCCCAGCCAGCTCCAATTATCATACCGGCAGCTGCTAATTCATCTTCTGCTTGAATAACTGCATAAGTAGGTTTGCCATCTTTATCTTTACGAAGCTTAGGAAGGTATTGTAATAAAGTATCTACAACACTAGTTGAAGGAGTAATTGGATACCAAGCGACAAAACTAAGACCACCATAAATCGCGCCAAGGGCTCCTGCTTCATTGCCAGTCATCATAATTAAGCCATCAGTTTTATCCATTTTTTCTACTTTGAATCTGTTTTGACTAGCTAGGTTTTCTTGTGACCAAGTATAGGCTGCTTCTACAACAGGCATATTTATATCAACAAGTTTTTGTCGGCCACCAAATTGAACGGATAAACCGTCTTTAATAGTATCCAATGGAATGCCTATGAGCCAAGCTAAGGCACCAACATAAACCATATTGGCAATATAAGGTTTTCGCTGTGGTGGCATGTCAACATCTTTAATAAGCTCTTTTACAGGTAAGCCAAAAAAGCTAATATCATCTCTTTCTGGAAGCCCCTTAATATCACTATTATAAATACAGACTCCACCAGCTGGTAGCTCATTGATATCTTTAGCAATGGTAGCTGGGTTAAAGGCAATTAGCAGCTCCGAGGGTTTGCGTGCTACATAGCCATCTTTACTGACCCTAATATGATACCAAGTAGGCAGACCTTGAATGTTTGATGGAAAGATGTTCTTACCATGAACTGGAATACCCATTTTGAAAAAAGAACGTAATATTGTTAAGTTTGCTGTTTGGCTACCTGTGCCATTGGCTGTAGCAACAACAACCGAAAAATCATTAACAATTGCTTCTTTATTAGCTTTTTGATTTTCTTTTAATGCTTGCATATTTACTCCTGTATCTAATTCTTAACTAGCTATTCAAATACCAACTATACAAAAATAGACATATTCTAAAGTGATTATTATATTCTTTTAGGTACAAAGTAGTAATTTGGGTAGCTTAATCGTTAATTATGGCAGTTAATTCATCGTAGACTATGTAGTTATTAATAGGAGATTAAACTATGGAAGTAAAAGTACTAGAAAAAGAAAGCATTAATGCCAAAATAAAAGTAGATATTCCAGCAAAAGAAGTTTCCAATGCTTATAAGGCAGTCTTACAGTCTGTGGCTAGGCAAGTAAAGATAGCTGGTTTTCGTCCAGGCAGAGCTCCAAAAGGAGTTTTGATTAAACATGTGGGCGAAGAGATATTAAATGAAGAGGTTAAAGACTATCTTGTTGAAAGGTCTTTAGCTCAAGCTTTAAAAGACAATGATTTAGTTGCGGTTAGTTTTGATATAGATGCCAAAGCTGCCCAAGATAATAGTGACTTTAGTTATGAAGTTAAGCTCGAGCTTTACCCAGATATAAGCTTAGCTAAGCTAGATGAAATAATAATTGATACTCATAAAGAAGAAGTTAGTGAAGAGGAATTAAAAGAGTCATTAGAATATTTGCTCGAGCAAAACGCAATATTAGTGCCTGTTGAGCGTAAGATAAAAGCTAAAGACCAACTGATGATAGATATTATTCGTGATGAAGAAGCTGAAGCTACAAATTCTAGCATGCCGATAGATTTGGCTGCGGTTGACAAGGATTTTGCCAAACAGTTTATTGGTAAAAAAATCAATGATGAATTTGAGCTAAAAGTTGATGCCCCAGATGGCGAAGAAGACATAGTATTAAAAGTAAAAATTACTGATGTAAAAGAAAAAGAATTAGCTAAATTAGATGATGATTTTGCTAAAGATCTTGGCTTGGAAAGTTTTGAAGAATTAGAGAAAAATGTAAAATCAAACATGCAGTATAAAAAAGATAGCGATACTTTTTCTGAGCAACGCGAAGAGTTTATAGAAAAACTTTTGCTTGAAACTGATTTTGAATTGCCCGAGAGCTTAGTAAAACGCCAAGAAAAAATCATTATGGCGAAGCTGACAGAAGATTTGGTCAAAGAAGAGCTTTCTTTTGAAGACTATATTAAAGAACAGTATTCTGGCGAAGCTGATAAGTTTTATGCAGAATTAAAAACAAATGCTCAGAAAAAAATAAAAACTGACCTAATTTTAGAACAGCTAATGACTGATAGAAAAACCAAATTAACTAATAAAGAATTTGAAGGACAGCTTGCAATAATGGCAAATAGATACAATCAAAAGACTAATGCCTTTAAAAAGGAAATGGGTAAGGACTGGTTAAATAACTACCGCTTTATGCTTGAGCGGGATAAGTCTGTTAATGAGGCCTTAGCCGAGATTTTGGAAAGACAGGATAAAGAAAAACCTGAACCCAAAAAAGCCAAAAAATCAACTACAAGCAAAGCTAAGGCTAAAACAACAACTAAAACTAGTAAAGCTAAGGCTAAAACAACAACTAAAACTAGCAAAGCTAAGCCAGCAACTAAAGCTAAAGCAGCCAAGAAAAAAACTAGTAAGAAGGAATCTTAAAAAGATTGATATTTATTAAAGTGTTAAATTTACGACATAAATTAGCTCAATGTACTCTTGAAAAAGTAAGCTCGAGCATTTTGGTATAAAATCTAGACATGTCTTTAATTCCTTATGTAATAGAACAAACTAGCCGTGGTGAGCGTACTTATGATATTTATAGCCGTTTACTAAAAGATAGAATTATATTTTTGGGTACAGCTATTGATTCTATGGTTGCAAATACGATGGTGGCTCAATTACTTTTACTAGACTCACAATCTAAAGAGCAGCCAATAAATATTTTTATTAATAGCCCAGGTGGAGAAGTCTATGCAGGCTTAGCCATTTATGACATTATGCAGTATATTTCTGCACCTGTTTACACCAACTGTGTTGGTATTGCTATGAGTATGGGCTCGGTAATTTTAATGGCTGGTGAACCAGGCCATAGAAGTGCTTTACCAAATAGTCGAATTATGATTCATGCTGGTTCGGCTGGTTTTAGGGGCAATACTCCTGATTTAGAAGTGCAGGCTCAAGAAGTTTTGTCTTTAAGAGATGTATTAGAAGGAATATATTTTAAGCATACGGGCCACAGTAAAAAGAAATTGCGTAGAGATATGGAGAGAGATAATTTTATGTCACCTGAGCAAGCTTTGGAATATAAATTAATAGATGAAATAATTACTCCAAGAGATTTAAAAAAGGCTAAATAGATGGCAACCCCTCGTTGTAGCTTTTGTGGTAGAACCCATGCTGAAGTAAACCGTTTGGTAGCTTCTGAGAGTGGCCTTAGTTATATTTGTAATGACTGTGTTGGGCGTATTTCTGGTGTTTTGGAAGATACTATACCAAGGCAGATTAAGCAAAATCATTTACCGACTCCCAGAGAAATTAAAGCTAATTTAGATCAATATGTAATTGAGCAAGAAGCTGCTAAAAAGACTTTGGCTGTTGCTGTTTATAATCACTATCGTAGATTACTTAACCCAGATGCCGAGTTACAAAAATCAAATGTATTGCTAATAGGCTCGAGCGGAACGGGTAAAACCTTACTTGCTCAAACCTTAGCCAGCATTTTGGAAGTTCCTTTTGCCATTGCTGATGCTACAACATTGACAGAAGCTGGCTATGTTGGCGATGATGTTGAAAATATTGTAGTAAGGCTTTTGCAAAAAGCCAATTATGACTTAGAAGCTACTGAGCGCGGCATAATTTATATTGATGAAATTGATAAAATTGGTCGTAAATCTGAAAGTGCTTCTATCACCAGAGATGTTTCTGGTGAAGGTGTACAGCAAGCCTTACTCAAGATAATTGAAGGCACAGTTACCCAAGTACCACCTCAAGGTGGTCGTAAACATCCACATCAAGAGCTAATATCAGTTGATACCAGTAATATTTTGTTTATTGTCGGCGGAGCTTTTGAAGGTTTGCAAGATATTGCAGCTAGGCGCCAAGGCGTTAGCTCGGTCGGTTTTCAGCAAGAAGATGAAGTAAAAGATGAATTGCAAGAGATTATTCCTGAAGATTTAGTAAAATTTGGCTTAATTCCTGAATTAGTTGGTCGTTTACCAGTAATTGTAGAACTGCTTGACTTAAGCTTAGAAGCTTTAATAGATATTTTGACAAAGCCAAAAAACGCTTTGGTTAAACAATACAAGAGCTTATTTAGGCTTGAAGGGGTCGAACTTAATTTTACTGATAACGCTCTCAAAAAAATTGCTAGCATGGCTCAAGAGCGTAAAATTGGCGCAAGAGGGCTTAGATCTATTTTGGAAAAAACTCTTTTAGAACTAATGTATGAAATCCCAGGAAGTGGGATTAGTCAAATAAATGTTAATGAAGATAATTTAGATGATCCGAAGAGAATGCTTGTTGAGGCAATTAAAACAAAAACTGCCTGATTAAAAAACAAGATTAGATATCTGGTATAAGCTCAAGCTCCTAATTTAATAGTAATAAGCTCAAGCTTTTTAGTTGAGGCTATGTTTTGTGGTTAACAATAATTGAGTTACTAATGGAAATTTTAAGATTGATCAAACATTTTGACTTGAGTTTAGAGTTGTACAAAACAAAGAGCACCCCTAATCCCTTTGAAAATCAATAGTTTTTAACTAAA
>CAMZLP010000178.1 GCA_947311535.1 uncultured Deinococcota bacterium
ATGATAAAATCTTCTCTATCCATTAGGTTTCCTCCTGTTATTTGGTTTTTCACACTCTATTTTATCAGAGTTGACCTAATGGATTCCTTTTTTTAGATGATTTAGTTGCACATTGGGTATAATTGTATTCTCTAATATTGCCGCCGAGTGCCGCTGCCCCTCCTTATTTCTCTTAATCAACTTTTTCCCGTTATCTTTCACCTCTACAAGCCCAATTATATGAAGCAATTCGTTATAGAATGCTTTATTTAGACTATTGCTATCATTCGCAAAAGGTAATTTTAATAGATGTTCGGGTGAGAATATTTTATATAATGCAATTAGCTTAACATCTTCTTTTTTCGCTTCACCATTAAATAATTTTTGATATTCTCTTATATCAAAATAACTGGCTTCTATTTGGGTTTCTATCTCAGAAATATATTTTGAGGCAATTTCAGTATAGAAAAAATCGGTACTTGTTCCTGATAATTGGCCATTCTCAAATTCTTTAAATTGTTTTACAAATTTTTTATTTTGAGCAAATATTTGTTCGAATTGTTTGGCATCAAAAATAAACCATTCATAATTATTTGTAGCAATTAGGTGTTTAATATCTAGGTTTTTATTAGTAATCCTCTCACGCAAGAAGTAAAGAATAAGTTCATGGAATGCTTTTACATTAAGGTTTTCTTTTGTAATCATCTCATACTTGTTTGTGGGTTTTTTTGCCTCAATAATCGTGCCAACATTAGTTTCTGCGGTGTTCCCGAGATGAATTACAAGGTCATTTCTACCTTTAGTATTAATGAAGTAGTGGGATTTATAATAGGTTTCCTTTAAAAAATCAGAAATTAGATTCTTATGAAACTCCTCTGACTCGATGTCGTTTGATCGGTTAAGAAGTTTGTTGATATTTTCCTTAAAGCTATCTATTTCTAATCTACTTGGTTTTAATTTTAAAAATGCCTTATTTAGTGCTTTTTTTGGTGTTTTACTTTGTAGTTTCAAGTTAGAATACTCCCCTTATAATAAATTAAGTCATTATAGCATGATGGTAAAATGACTTATACGACAACATCCAAAAATCGATGGTGATTTAGTTTGCAAAAAAATCATATTGATTTGGATGATTTTACATTTTATTATATATTATAATAAATTATGGAGATTAGTAATGAAAAAAGCTATTAATATGAGGTTGGAAGAGAGTACAGTAATTTTACTAAATAATCTAAGTAAAGAATTACAATGCACAAAAACTGCGATTGTTGAGCAAGCAATAGAACAGTTCTCTAGTCAAAATTTAAAAAGACATAATCGGCTAATGGCTTTTGCAGGGAAGCTGAATGCAGAAGAAGCTAAAACAATATTAAAAATAATTACTGAATCAAGGCTTGATAAAAATATTGTAATAGGGTTTTGATAGCAAAACTAAGAAGCATTCCTATTCTTAGTTTTGCTGTCTAGGACGCCAGTTTTTACTATTCCTAGTTTGACAGTAGGATATATCTGTGCAATACTTTGGGGGCTTAATTCCGTATTAATTACTAGGAATTAAATTTGCGAGGGTTTATTATGATTTTGAGAAGGATTTTATTACTTATATTTAGTGTATTTTTTGCCTTTGCTACTGCTCAAAATGGCGAAGTAAATGTTTATTCGGCAAGGCACTATGATAGCGACATTGCTTTATTTAAAGACTTTAGCGAGCAAACTGGTATAAAAGTTAATTTACTTGAGGGTAAAAGCGATGCTCTGATTGAACGAATGATTTCCGAGGGTAAAAATAGCCCTGCTGATATTTTGATAAGCGCAGATGCTGGGCGACTGTGGCGAGCTGAGCAGGCAGGACTGTTGGCCTCGCTGGATTCTGAAATATTAACAACAAGAATAGCTGCCCAATTTAGACATCCAGAAAATAAATGGTTTGGCTTAAGCAGGAGAATAAGGATTATTGTTTATAACCCTAATGAGATAGCCGTTGGCGAAATTAATAACTATGAGGACTTAGCTGACCCCAAATGGCATGGGCAAATCTGTGTGAGAAGCTCGAGCAATATCTATAATCAATCTTTACTTGCCTCTGTGATTGCTGCTGACGGTACTGTTAAAGCAGAAGAATGGGCCAAAGGCTTGGTAAACAATTTGGCACGCAAACCCCAAGGCGGTGACCGTGACCAAATAAAGGCTATTGCAGCCGGTGAGTGTAATATCGCGATAGTAAACCATTATTATTTAGCCAAAATGATTGACTCCAGTGACAAAACTCAGCATAACGCAGCAGTAAATGTAAAAGTGGTATTTCCTAATCAAAGCAACCGAGGGGCACATGTAAACATAAGTGGTGCAGGTATAAGCGCCAATGCCAAAAACTATGATAATGCCCTTAAGCTTTTGGAATTTTTAGTTACTGACGCTGCCCAAGCCAAGTTTGCAGCAGGCAACTTTGAATATCCAATTGTTGACGGTATTGAGCTATCAGATATAGTTGAAAATTTTGGCGAATTTACCGCAGACCCAATCAATGTGGCAATTTATGGTGAACTAAACCCAGAAGCAATTAGAATAATGGATCGGGTTGGTTGGCAATAAAAATAAGTTCTTTAAATAAACAAGGTGTTTTTTGGAACATAGCAGTAGCCACAATTGCCATAATTGTGGCTGCTCCTATATTATTAATTTTAACGTCGGTATTTAGTCCAATAGATGATATATGGCGGCATATTAGCTCCACAGTTTTGCCCAAATATATCTCAAATAGCATTTATTTGATGCTTGGGGTTGCATTTGGGGTAAGTATTTTAGGAATAACATCAGCTTGGCTAGTAACTATGACTAAATTCCCAGCCAAGCGAGTATTTGTTTGGGCACATATGTTGCCAATGGCTATACCCGCCTACTTATTGGCTTATATCTATACCGATTTTTTGCAGTTTTCGGGGCCAGTGCAAACATTTATCCGCAGTTTTGGTTTAAAAAAACAGGATTACTTTTTTCCAGAAATTCGCTCTATCTGGGGTGCTATTTTTATATTGACCTTGGCACTTTATCCTTATGTATATTTACTAGCGAGAGCCGCATTTTTAAAGCAAGCAGCTAGCCCCAGCCAAGCTGCCAAATGTTTGTCTGCAAATCCATGGCGAATATTTTTTGTAATCGCCTTGCCAATTGCTCGCCCAGCCATTGTTACTGGCATTGCTATTGTATTAATGGAAACAGTTAGCGACTTTGGTACGGTGGATTATTTTGCAATTCCTACATTTACAACCGGGATTTACCGCACTTGGTTTGGCATGGGTGACAAAATCGCTGCTATGAAATTAGCTGCTATATTGTTGTTATTTGTTTTAGCCTTGCTTGGGCTCGAGCACAGCTCACGCAAAGATTATAAACCCCTACGTCAGCAAGCCACAAGCAAGCCAGTTGCTTATAGCCTTTTAGGGTTTAGAGCCTTTTTGGCCTTTATGTTCAATTTTTTTGCCATAGCCGCAGGTTTTATCTTGCCATTTTTATTGATTATCAATATGTCATTTCATAACTTGGGCAGCTTTAAAAGCAGCTTTTGGCAATACGCCCGCAACAGCCTTATTTTGGCATCTAGCAGCTCTCTAATTATAGTAGCGTTAGCCATTATTTTAGCATACGGCCTTAGGATAAAAGCATCAAAATTCAATCACATTGCCGCTCAAATCGCTTCACTTGGCTATGCAATTCCAGGAACGGTAATTGCCGTTGCAATAATAATGTCTTTGGGCTATCTTGGTACATTGATGCAAAAAATAGGTCTAGGATTCTTCTTTATTGGTACATTGTTTAGCTTAATATACGCTTACACCAGCCGATTTTTGACAGTTGCCTTTAGAAGCATACAAAATGCTCTAACTGATATTACCGACAACATGGACAATGCTGCCAAAACCTTAGGCCATGGAACAGGCTCGAGCCTGTTCAAAATTCATATCCCATTATTAAGAAATAGCATTTACACCGCTTTAATAATTGTCTTTGTTGATGTAGTCAAAGAGCTACCTACCACATTAATTATTAGGCCTTTTAACTTTGATACCTTAGCAATTCAAATATACCGCTTAGCCTCTGATGAAAGACTTGCTGAATCTGCAAGTGCAGCATTAATTATTGTCTTGGTTGGTATTATCCCAGTTATTTTTTTAAGTCGTTCCATTTCCAACAAGAGCTAATGCCAAAGCTGATATAGAAGCACCGCTAAAGCACTTCCAAAATCAATTTGGCTAACTTTATAGGTTCTGAACTAATTTCAATAGCATCTTCAACAATTGCTAAAGCATCTTCAAAACCTCTATGGTTGTGATAGATAGTCAACAACGATTCACCCTGCTCAACCCTATCTGCAATCTTTTTATGCAAAGTAACCCCAACGCCCAAATCAATCTCATCTTCTTTAGTGGCTCGTCCACCACCCAAAACCTTAACAGCATTGCCAAAACTAAGGGCATCTAATTTACTAATATAGCCGCTCTTTTCAGCAACTAGGTCATATTTTTGCTCAGCGAGTTCCAAGCTATCCAAAGCAATCACGTCGCCACCTTGTGCCTTAACCCAAGCTTCAAATTTTTTATAAGCCTTAGCACTATTTAGGGTTTCGGCAATCTCATCTTTACTAGTATCTATACCAGCAGCCGCTAAAACTTGAGCTGCCAAAGTTATACACAATTCTGTCAAATCCTCAGGGCCATTGCCTTTTAGCGTGGCCATTGCCTCATTAACTTCTAGGGCATTACCAATTGCAAAACCTAATGGCTCTTCCATATTTGTCAAAACAGCTTTTACATTACGCCCATTATGTTCACCTATAGAAATCATGGCATTTGCTAAGGCTCGAGCCTCCTCGATAGTTTTCATAAATGCACCACTACCAACTTTTACATCTAATACAATACTTTTTGCTCCACCTGCTAGTTTTTTACTCATAATTGAGCTAGCAATTAGCGGCAAGCTTTGCACTGTAGCTGTGGCATCACGCAGGGCGTAGAGCTTGCCATCTGCTGGTGCTAAGTCTTTGGATTGACCTGTTATAACCAAAGAAATATCTTTAGCTTGCTGCATAAATTCGCTATCAGATAAAGCTACTCTAAAATTAGGGATAGCCTCGAGCTTATCCACAGTTCCACCAGTATGGCCCAAGCCTCTACCACTCATCTTGGCAACAGTTGCTCCCAGAGTTGCCAACAATGGTGCTAAAACTAAACTTGTCTTATCACCCACACCACCAGTAGAATGCTTATCTACTGAATATTTAAACTCTGATAAATCGTTTATATCACCCGAGCTAGCCATAATATCAGTTAAATTAGCAGTTTCTTTTTCACTCATACCATTTAAAGTGACAGCCATTAACCAAGCCGAAACCTGATAATCTGGTAATTGCCCAGCAACATAAGACATTATGAAATCCCTAATATCTTCTTTACTATGTTCTTTATTTAATTTCTTTTGTTCTATAAAATCTGTAGCTCTCATTTACAGATTATATAGTATTTTCATGAAATAAGGCTATTTGTCCAATAATAAATATATACAAGATAATATTAGAATCGATTAAACTTCAGAAATTTTATTTGTGTAAAACTAAGATACATATTTCTAAAAAAGTTAGATATTTCATTTCTGGCTACCCAAGCCTAAATAATAAGTTAAACTAAGTTCAGATGCAAAACACTAGCCATGCTCACATCAGCCTTGCACTTATTCATATTTGGATATATGGAGATGGTAAAGGTACTTATAGCGCCCATATTTTAAAAGATTGTTTACTTAGCCTAGCTGGTAAACAAGAAATAAGACTCTCGAGCCTGCAAGCTTTAGATAATAGACGGCGTATTTGGATTTCTGATATTATTTTTGGCTTAGATAAACTAAGCGATCAAGAGCTTTTAGCCGCCGCTGGCGAAGATGTTTTAAAGACAACAACGGCCGCCTAAAAAATCAATTTACGGACAAACTGTTGTACTAACCCCATTAGCTAAAGTTGCATAAAAGGTTTTACCAGAGCCTTTGGTACTTTTTGAACTCATACAATAGTCGACATCGTCGGCACTAATAATATTAAAATTAATATTATTCGGTATAGTTTTTAGACCAAAACCCTGAAGTACGGCCAAATCACTTGTATAACTAAAATTGTCAACTTGTTCAAATTCTTGCATTGTCACTACTTCACGTAGGTATGCTTGCGCAACGGTATCAA
>CAMZLP010000179.1 GCA_947311535.1 uncultured Deinococcota bacterium
CTTATCTTTACTCATATATAAGTCTAAAAGTGAGCTGATTAGCCTATTGGCCCAAATAAAAATTTGTGCAATTAGAGCAAGGCTTACAATTTTGGAAATAATAAGGCTTGGTGTTTCAGTTAGCTTTAGAGCAGCAGTTGCCGCAAAAAATGAAATGGCCAGAAAAAAGAAAGTTCTGGTGCTAGATAATAAATCAACCAAGGCATTGTCTAGTTTGGTATTTGTATTAATTACAATTTTACTTACGCGATTGCGTATAATATTGCGTAGAATCCTCAAAAGAATCAAAACAACTATAAAAATACTTAAGGCAATTACCCACTGTAATAGTGAATTGCCCAAAAAATCTGTATTTGTTAAGAAATTATTTATTTTAAATGTTTCATCAAGATTATTGGCCATTTCTGGTAATTTTTCAGTAACTTGCTCTACAGTTGTTTGTGCCACGCTTAAGACCTCCTAATAGTCTATAAGATTTTAGCCTAATAAAAAAATAATAGTGAAACTACATGACATTTGTCATAAAAAAACTTTGACTTTTGTGACTTAGCAAATTAGAGCTGTTTTGTGAAAATAGACGGGTAGGATTTAAGGAGGATATATGTCTGAAATAGTTGCAGAATTAAAAAAAGTTGATAAGAACTATGGTAAAATAAAAGCCTTAAAAAATCTTAATTTGAAAGTTTATAAAGGTGAGGTCATAGCTTTGCTTGGTCCTAATGGTGCAGGTAAAACTACGGCAATTAATTTGTTACTGGGTTTGCTGCGGCCAAATAATGGCCAAGTAAGAGTATTTGGGCAAGACCCCAAAAATGCTAATAACCGTAATAGGACAGGGGTGATGTTGCAAATCCCTGGAATCCCAGAAACTTTAAAAGTACGTGAGCATATTAAATTGTTTAGTTCTTATTATCCCAAACCTATGAGCTTGCCAGCGGTTTTGGCAGCTACTGGCTTAGAGAGTTTAGAGAATCGCCTCTATGGTAAATTGTCTGGCGGGCAAAAGCAAAGATTACATCTGGCCTTGGCCCTTTGTGGTGACCCTGATTTACTTTTTTTAGACGAACCAACAACAGGGCTAGATGTAACTAGTAGACGAGCTCTTTGGGAACAAGTACGCAAAATTACCAAAAGCGGTAAAACAGTAGTACTAACTACCCATTATATAGAAGAAGCGGAATCATTAGCTGATAAAGTGGTATTGATAAAGCAAGGTGAAATAATTGCTGAGGGAAGCCCTAGCGAAATAAAAGCTATTACTGCTGCTACAAAAATACGTTTAATTACCAAAATAGCCCATCAAGATATTAAAGCAATGCCTGCCGTTCGTTCTGTTAGCTATAATGGTGTGGCTACCGAGATACTGGCATCAAAAGCTGAAGGGGTTGTGCTCGAGCTTTTACAAACTGATAAGTCAATACACGGCCTGGAGGTAAGAACCGCAGGCTTAGAAGATGCATTTTTAGCTCTTACTCAAAAGAAGGTGGCCTAATGAATCATTTAAAACCCAATATGTTTAAGATATTTTGGCTCGAGACAAAATACGAATTTTTTAAAAGCTTGCGTATACCGGCGTTTGCAATTTCGACAATTGCCTTTCCTACTATATTTTATGTGATGTTCGGGCTTAGCTTTAATCAGGGCTTACTAGGTAAATTAAATACTGCAACCTATTATTTGGCAAGCTATGGCACTTTTGGGGTTATAGGCTCAGCACTGTTTGGCTTTGGTGTAGGCATAGCCTCTGAGCGTGGTCAAGGTTGGATGCGGCTTAAAAGAGCTTCACCAATGCCGCCGCTGGCTTACTTTTTTGCCAAATTAATGGTCTCGGTGGTTTTTGGTGCAGCGATAGTAATTTTATTAACTGTATTGGGTAGTGTATTTGGCAATGTTGATTTGAGCTTTTTGCAAATTATTAAACTGTTGGCAGCTTTGATACTAGGCACAATCCCTTTTGCTTCTATGGGCATGGCTTTGGGCTATCTGGCTGGCCCGAATTCTGCACCGGCAATTGTCAATTTATTTTATTTGCCGATGGCATTTGCCTCGGGGCTTTGGGTGCCAATCCAGTTTTTACCAAAAATTGTCAAACAAATTGCCCCATTTTTAGCACCTTATCATTTGTCAAAATTAGCCTTTGCAGCGGTTGGTGCCAGACCTGATAATGCTACTTGGCAGCATATTGGGGTATTGCTGGTTTATACTATTGTATTTTTGATTTTGGCAGTATTTTTGTATAGGCGAGATGATGGTAAAACCTATGGCTAGCAGTAATTTGATGATTGAAAGTTTAAGGGATAGGGTTTTAAGTGGAGAAAAAAAGCTTATTGCTAATTCGAATTTATTTTCCTGCCTTTGCTCTAGCTACTAGCTAGTACTTTTTCCTATAGAATGGGTTAGCTATGAAAGAACTTACTAAGCAGTTTTCGGTAAAGAATATTGGCTGGGAGCCTTATGTATATTTGGTTTATTTGGGTTTTTTATTATCTCAACCTAGTTTTGATGAGCAGTCGCTTTGGCAAGGTGCTTTAATAATAGCTGCTTTGTTGGCAGTATTTTTGCCTGCTTATTTTGCTAGCTTTATAGATAAGAAAAACAAACTTATTTATATTGTAATAATGACTATTTTAGGGGTTTTAGGGATGTATCTTAATTCAGGCTCGAGCGTATTCTTTATATATGCAGCTGCTGCGGCTGCCTATTTCAACAACTCGAAAAAATCAATTATAATTATCTTAGTAATTGCCCTAGTAGCGTTAATATCTGCAATCTTTTCGCCCATTCCTATGCCTTGGCGGCTTTGGGCCTATGGTCCGGCAGTGATTTTTAGTATTTTGGTGGGTATTTTAAGTGTTTTTCAACAAGAAAAACTGCGAGCTAACGCTAAGCTAAGTCTAGCCCACGAAGAAATAGAACAACTAGCAACGGTAGCAGAGCGTGAGCGAATCGCCAGAGACTTACATGATTTATTGGGCCATACTTTATCTATAATTACTTTAAAATCTGAACTTACTGGCAAACTTATTGATACCGATAATCAAAAAGCTAAGCAAGAAATAAAAGATATAGAAGAGATTTCTCGTAAAACCTTAAAAGAAGTACGGCTGGCAATTAGTGGTTATCGTTCACTAGGGCTAGAGGCGGAAATAGCAAATACTAAGCTAATTTTGGCTTCGGCAAATATTGACTTTGATACCAAGCTGGATTTGACTTTGCTTAGCCCTTTGCAAGAAGCCAGCCTAAGCTTAATATTGCGCGAAGCTGTTACTAATATTTTACGGCATTCTAAAGCTGATAAAGTAGAGCTGATAATTTTAGAAAAAGCCCAAAACATAATTTTTGAAATATCTGATAACGGTGTGGGCTTTGCTGATAAAGAGGGAAATGGTCTAAAAGGTATCAGAGAAAGAATTCAAGCTTTGGGCGGGCAGCTAAAAATAGAATCATTAAAAGGAATAAAATTGACTATTTCTTTGGCAATTGAAAGCCAAAAACTGCTTGCTAAGAAAGATACTATAAAACCATGATTAGAATAATAATAGCTGAAGATCAGAGTTTGCTACTTGGGGCTTTAGTAGCCTTGCTAAATTTAGAAACTGATTTGGAGGTTCTAGCTTATGCGAGTAATGGTCAAGCAGCTTTGGACTTAGTTAAACTGCATAAGCCTGATGTACTATTAAGCGACATAGAAATGCCTATTATGACAGGCCTAGAACTGGCTAATAAAATTAAAGACCAAGGGCTAGAAACTAAAGTTGTGATTGTGACCACTTTTGCAAGGGCTGGCTATCTTAGGCGGGCCTTAGCTGCTGATGTGCGGGGCTATCTTCTAAAAGATAGCAAAGCTACTGATCTGGCCGATGCCATCAGGCGAGTGAATGCTGGTAATAGAGTGATAAACCCAGAGCTAGCCCTAGCAGCTTGGGCAGAAGCTGACCCACTAAGTAACCGAGAAAGGCAAGTATTGCGTTATGCCGGTGAGGGTAAAAGCAGCAAGGAAATTGCCGAACTATTAGATATTTCTGATGGAACAGTGCGTAATTATTTATCTGAGATTATTTCAAAACTAGGGACGAGTAATAGGGTAGAGGCTGCGAGGTTGGCCAGAGAAAAGGGTTGGCTTTAATCACAGATGTGTATTTTATTGAACTGC
>CAMZLP010000180.1 GCA_947311535.1 uncultured Deinococcota bacterium
CAAATACCTGAATACTTCTAATTCAATTAATCTAGGTGACAAATTGCTAAATGAGTGGGGTATAGACAAAAATGCTCTAGAGAGGCATTAGGAGTATTGATATGAAATCAATGAATTAATCATGCTGAATTATTCTATATTTAACCGCTTATAAAAAATCAATTCATCAACATCTCCTAATGCCTCTCTAGAGCATTTTTGTCTATACCCCACTCATTTAGCAATTTGTCACCTAGATTAATTGAATTAGAAGTATTCAGGTATTTGATAAGAGAATTAAATTCCTTTATCGTCATTACTTGATCCGCCCCTCTAAATTGTATAATATCCTTAGCACTTAGGTTATACTTTGCAAGCTCAGTACGTAAGTCATTTGCATTCGCCAAATATAATGCATTAAAAAATTTTGGTTTCATTAATTTGTATATCTCATCATCGAAACCTAGCAAGTTCATTTCTCTTCCAGAGTCAATGTTTAAACCTTGCACATAGTTAAAATCAAATGGCCTGCCACCCCCAAACCACTCACCTTTTTCGTTATGAGTAATATGGCCCAGCTCAGTCAGATCAAGCAAGTTATCAAGCTCACTTTGTGACCATGGTAGCACCTCGTTTACAATTGTTTTTCCATCACTGCCATATGCATTAAAAATGCATACTCATACTTATAATACCTAGCAAAATAGTTATCCTCCTCTTCATAATTCAACTACCTCTCATTCCTTAAATCATATAGTAACTATACTATAATATCCACTTAAAGAAAGTATTTTAAAAAAATACGATACTCTTAAATCGAGAGTATGGAGAAAGTTTTATGAGTTCTACATTAACTATTTTGAAAGATTTTGAAGCTTCTACTTTAGTGTATATGAAAACAACGGTATAGATAGGTCTTAATGTCAATTTTAACAATAAATAGTAATCTTGAGAATTTTTTGGAGTTTCGACATAGTCATACGAATTTTTCAATTGTCCCGCTTATTACAAAGACTTTATCATCAAAATATAAATAGGTTATAATCAAACACGTGTTTAAACAGTTCAAAATTAATAAAGACCTACCAACCCCTGCTTACTTACAATTAAAGACCAATATATTAGCTGCTATTGACACAGCCGAGATAAAAATTGATACGGCCTTACCATCGGAGCGAGAATTGGCAAATTATTTGGGGCTTTCTCGTATGACGGTAAGACGTGCCTTTGATGAGCTAGTTAATGAGCATTATTTAGAACGCAGGCAAGGCTCAGGAACTTATATATTGCCAAAACCCGTTGAGCAAACTATGGATAGGGTTTTGGGCTTTAGTGATGAGGCTAAAAATTTAGGCTTTAAAGCTGGTAGTGAATTAATAGAAACTAAAATACAAACTGTCAGTAGCTATATTGCAAAAAAACTAAAAATTGAAGAAAATAGAGAAATCTTAAAAATCCAGAGGCTGAGAACTGCTGATGGGGAGCCACTGGCAATCCAAAGCTCTTATCTTGCCCCGCGTTTAAAAGATTTATCTTTAAAATTATTGGCTAAAAATGGTAGTTTATATAAAACTTTAAAAGAGCAATTTGATATTTTGCCTATAGCTGCAAAGCAAACTGTTGCCGCCCGAATAACTACACCTTGGGAAGCCAAGTTGCTAAATATAAGCAATGATTCACCTGTGCTCGAGCTCGAGCGAATTACATTAGACAAAAACAACTACCCCTTCGAATACGTTTACAATGCCTATAGAGGAGATAGATATAAGCTTCTGCTCGAGCTAAAAGCTCCTTAATTCTTAACAAGTTTTAAAAAGAAATATCTTTTGCTCATTACAATCTGTACTAATTGGTATATAAAAGGTATAATTGAAATTACTTTATTATTAAGGATTTAAAAATGACAGAAACCGTTGCAGAAAAATATCAAGGCTTAGACTCTTGGCCTTTAAAAGAAAGCCTAAAAGCTATTATTGATTCCAATCAAAATGCTGTAAAAGCGGTAGGAAATGCCCTAGGCAAGCTAGAAAAAGCGGCTCAAGGCATAGAAGAAAAGTTGCAAAAGGGTGGACGTTTAGTATATCTGGGTGCAGGTACATCGGGCAGGCTAGCCATGCAAGATGCCGTAGAATTAGCCCCGACTTTTGGTTTTGATGGTTATTTGGTACTAATGGCTGGTGGTGACGATGCTACGGGCAAGGCTCAAGAAGAAGCTGAAGATGACGCAGAGACTGCCATTAAACGCATCGAAAAAGCTAATGTTAATAGTAATGATGCCGTCATTGGTTTAGCAGCAAGCGGCAATACTCCTTATACCGTAGCTGCTATAAAAAGAGCCAGAGAGCTGGGTGCTTTTACTGTGGGTATTTCTAATAACCCCAATACCAATATTTTAAAAGAGGCTAATGTAGGTATATTTTTAGACACCGGCCCCGAAGTTTTGGCCGGCTCTACTCGCCTAGCGGCTGGTACATCTCAAAAAATTGTGCTTAATGCTTTATCTACGGCTGTATTAGTCAAAATTGGTGGGGCTTATGATAACTTGATGGTAGGCATGAGAGCCAAAAATAACAAGCTCCATAACAGAGCAATTGCTATGCTACAAAAAGCCACTGGAGCCTCTAAAGATGATGCTAGGATTGTGCTCGAGCAGAGCCAATTTAATATCCGTGAAGCCATAGTCATGCAAAAAACCAAACTGACTTATCAAGAAGCTTTTAAATTACTCAAAAACCATAACAACCGTGTCCGTGATGCCTTGGAGGCTTATAATGACTAATTTTGAAAAAGAGATACTCGAGCAACCCCAAGTCTTAGAAAAAGTAATTAATGATGAAAATTTAGACAAAGTTGCCCAAGAGCTTGCTAAAAAAGACGTTCAAATAATCCTAACCTTGGCGCGTGGTTCGTCAGATAATGCAGTTACTTTCTTTTCTTATTTGGCTGGGCAATATTTGGGTATACCAGTAGCTAGTTTGCCACCTAGCTTGTTCAGTGTTTATAGCAGCAAAATGAAAATTAAAAATGCTCTTGTTATAGGAGTTAGCCAATCTGGCGAAAGCAGTGATGTTGTTGCAGGCCTGCAAAGCATAGAAAACACCGGAGCAATAAGCTTGGCAATAAGCAATAAAGAAAATAGCAGCTTAGCCAAAGTCGCCGACTACTCTATAAACCAACAAGCTGGCCAAGAGTTAGCAGTAGCAGCAAGTAAAACTTTTAGCTCCCAAATGATGGTTTTAGCAAGCTTAGTTGCTAAATGGTCAAAAAACCAAGAACTAAAAAATGCTCTTGCAAAAGTTCCGACAGCAATGAACTCTTTTATGAATAATAGCCAAGTCAAAGATACCGCCCTTAGGCTAACTCATGCTGAGAGTGCTTATATTTTGGGGCGTGGGCTTAGCTATGCTCCTGCTTTAGAACTTGCTCTAAAGCTAAAGGAAACTAATTACTTGCATGCTCAAGCTTACTCTAGTGCAGAATTTCAGCATGGGCCAATTGCTGCCGTTAGTGCTACAGACCCAATTATTTTACTAGCTAATAGTGACCAAACTATTGCATCCAACCAGATTGTGGCTCAAAAGCTACATAATCTCGGTGCTGATATAACAATTGTTAGTGCCAATCAAAGTCTTTTTAAATATGCTAATTCTCTAATTCAATTACCTGACAATTTGCACACTGTTAGCGAGAGTTTTTTGCAAATACTAGCAAGCCAGCTACTAGCTTTAAATCTAACAATTTCAAAAGGCCTAGATCCAGATGCCCCCAGAAACCTATCCAAAGTGACAAAAACCCTCTAAAAGCCTCAATTCTAAATTTCTAATTCTCTCCCTATTTTCCCCAAATAAGTTTTTTGTGATAATTGCTTTTATATAATTCAGTTCGGACTTAAGCGTCATGTATTACTATCTTTCAAAAAGTCCCCTAAGATTAGGCTCGAGTGCTTAGTCGTCCTGTTAGCATCATGTATTACAACATCTTCACATCCATACCCAAGCGCTCGAGCTCAATTTATTAAAATTATAAACAGTTCTAAACCTCAACAATGTGTAATATCTACATATTTTAGCAATTCTACAAATAGATATAGCTAAACCAGTTTATTTTGTTATAAAAGCTAGTAGCCCTTCAACAAAAGATTATTCTAAACGAATAAACTGCTAGAGCATTAGCAGCTACAAAGCTAAGTGGTATTATGCTAAGGCTAGACAAAAGGCTTGGCTACGGCAAACGTATGAAGCCAAAACAATGGTGAATAGCAAAAAAGCATTTAAAAATTAATAAACCATACAGACAATAAAACTTTACTCACTAGATTTATAATTCTTTTGCTATAATAATCATAATAAAATTTAATAATCAGAATTACCGCTGGAGTCAATTATGAAAAAACAAGAAAGTAGTTTTAAAAACAAACAAGCCTTAAATATTTTTTATAGAACTTGGCAAGGTGATAATCCAAAAGCCACAGTGCTAATATCACATGGCTATGCAGAACACTCTGACCGCTATGATGACTTTGCAACTTATCTAGTTAGTAATGGCTTTGATGTTTTTGCTCTCGACCATCGTGGGCATGGAAAAAGCGCTGGTGAAGCAACTCATATAGACTCTTTTTCGCAATATGTTAATGACTTAAAAGAATTTACTAATCTTGTTAAAGAACAAATAAGCACACCACTTTACTTACTAGGACATAGCATGGGCGGAGCAATTGCAGGGCTATATGCCTTAAGGTTCCAAGAAAGCTTAGATGGTTTAATGCTTAGCTCGGCTTATATAAAAAATGCTGTTAAAGTGCCAGCTATAAAATTAACATTAGCAGGTCTTATTGCCAAAATCGCCCCAAAATTAGTAGTAGTTCCGCCCTTAGATGCTAGTTTAGTATCACATGATTTAGAAATTGTAGAAAAATATAAAAATGACCCCCTAAATTACACTGAGGGCACAAAAGCTAAAATGGGTCATGAATTAATTGGAGCAGGGCCAAATATTCTAAAAGATGCCGCTCGAATTAGCTTACCTACACTGATAATGTACGGCAGCGATGACCAAATTGCTGACCCAGAAGGCAGTAAAGAATTATTTGAAAAACTTGGTGCCAAAGATAAAACCCTAAAAGTATATGAAGGCTTCTATCATGAAATATTAAATGAAATAGAACGAAAAGAAGTTTATGCAGATATTGTGAAGTGGTTAAATAATCATTTGAGTATGGAATAAATACCGCAAAGTTTTATAAATAGATTTTGATTACTTGTAAAAATTAATATCTACAAGAAAGGCAAAAATACTAAATAACCTGAGTTCGAAGATAAAAAGCAACAAATTGAGATAAAAAAGGAAGCATCTCCTAGAATGTTAGCTATGAAACAACAAAAAGGAGATGCTTCCTTTTTTATCTCAATTTGTTGCTTTTTATCTTCGAACTCAGGTTATTTAGTATTTTTGCCTTTCTTGTAGATATTAATTTTTACAAGTAATCAAAATCTATTTATA
>CAMZLP010000181.1 GCA_947311535.1 uncultured Deinococcota bacterium
CTTTTTTATAGCTTGCTCAGTGTTGTGCTGATTGATGACCATTAGAGCATTAATTACTCCTGGTATCCAAAACATCATGGTTAAGAAAAAGCTGAGTACAAACTACCTCCCTTGGCAGTATTTACAACTGGCAAGATGGGGCAGTTTGTACTCAGCTTTTTCTTAACCATGATGTTTTGGATACCAGGAGTAATTCATGCTCTAATGGTCATCAATCAGCACAACACTGAGCAAGCTATAAAAAAGCATCGCTAAAGCTATTTAATAAATTTTAATTTTCAGTGCGAATGTGATTCTGCGTCTATATCTTGGGTATTATTATCAATCCATAAGCTTAAAAACACCATAGCACCGCCTAGTGCAAAAAGACCCGCTATTACCATAATCGCATATTTACTAATCAATAAAAAATCTTCCATTATTTTCCTCCGTTATTTTTAGTATATCGTAAAACTATTTTAAATGCGATTCTTATATCTCTGGTTTTAAAAGTGGAAATAAAATCACATCTCGTATGCTCGGCACATCTGCAACAAGCATGGCAATTCGGTCAATCCCTAAACCCAAACCACCCGTTGGCGGCATACCAAACTCGAGCGCAGTCAAAAAGTCTTCATCTAGTGGTGGTTGTTCATCATCACCCCTATCCCGTAAAGATTCTTGTAGCTCAAAACGTTTACGTTGATCTATTGGGTCATTTAATTCACTAAAAGCATTTCCCAATTCCATACCCATACAAACAGGTTCAAAGCGTTCTACCAGGCCTGCTCGGCTTCTATGCTTTTTGGCCAATGGGCTAATTGCTTGTGGGTGATCCATTACAAAAGTTGGCTGTTCTAAAAATGGTTCAACATATATATCATAAAGTTTATTGTAAATCTGATTGATTGGCTGCTCTGCCAAAGCTTGCTCTTCGCCGCCTTTTTTAGGGTAGTTCTCAGCAACCCATGCTCGCAATTTTTCTTCGTCAAGCATATCAAAATCTATACCTGCTTTTTTAGCTATTTCGCCAGTAAAATCTATTCTGGCCCATGGGGTAGAAAAATCCAATTCTGTACCTTGGTAATTTATTTTGTATGAGCCAGTTAAAGTTTTTACTAGCTCACTATACATGTTCTCCACTAGTTCCAAAATATCAATATAGTCTTTACCAACCCAGTAAAGCTCGAGCATAGTGAATTCAGGATTGTGTTTAGGGCTTACGCCCTCATTACGGAACAGCCTCCCCATTTCATAAACTTGCTTAAAGCCACCAACAATTAAGCGTTTTAAATATAGCTCCAAAGATATCCGCATATGAAAATCATAATTTAAAGCATTGTGATGAGTTTTAAAAGGCCTTGCCTCTGCCCCACCCGGAACAGATTGTAAAACAGGTGTTTCTACTTCCATAAAGCCTAAGTCTTCTAGGTATCTACGGATAAAACTAATTGTTTTAGAACGCAAGATAAAAGCCCGCTTTACCTCAGGGTTAACCATCAGGTCCAAATAGCGCTGTCTATAGCGTTGCTCTTTATCACTTAAGCCATGATACTTGTCTGGCAATGGGCGCAATGATTTAACTAACGGGCGAAAATCATTGACCTTGATTGTAAGCTCACCTTTTTGGGTTCTAAAAATACTTCCTTTTACTTCTATATAGTCACCAAGGTCAATTTTCTTAAGAGCGTTATATTTCTCGAGCATATCTTTTTGAAAATAAACTTGAATCCGACCACTGTCATCTTCAATGGTAGCAAAGGTGACTTTACCCATCATTCTGAGCAGCATTACTCGACCAGCAATACTGACTATATCTTCAAATTCGTCAGCTGCTACCGAATCAGCGTATTTTTCTTGCAATTCTTTTGTCTGATGCTCTACTTCAAAGCTATAAGGATAGGCTTCAAAACCTCGTTCTATTAGTGAATCTAAGTTCTTTATACGTTGCAATCGTTGTTCTTTTAATGATTTTTGTGACATGTTACCTAGTGTAAGGTTATTTTGCTATTTTATAAGCTATCTATGCTTCATTATGCCTATATAAGCCAAATATTTCAAAAAGCAGCAGGAGTGTTAAATATTAGCAAAACTTAGCAATTATGTTAATTTATGTTCTCTATTGCAAAAATATACAGAAATTTACTAATATACAATCTAATAAGAAATTGTACCCAAGTCTATTGTCAAAAGAAATCCTCTTGCCAACAGCCTATATTTTGCCCTTTTTTAAGCCTTATCCACAGTTATCCACAGTTATCCACAAGCCTGTGGATAACTGTCATTCAGATGAATACACTGTAAAAATATTCTGTATACACTGCATAAGTGCTAGAAATACAATCTAGGACGGTATTTCTAGCCTTGTGGGGTTTTTTACACTTGCTATCAGATTTTTAAGCCTATGTCAAGAGTTGATTGTTATCCACAGATAATAAAATTTATGGCAAAATGTCGATACGTGGCTTAGGATAGGGCAAAAACTCTATTTTAGACTCGAGCAAATCGTTATTATTGATATATAGAGATGAAAGTAAAATTCTAGCATTTTGTATTAATAAGGCTTAAAATAGACTAGGATATGTTTACGGGCTTAGTTTTGGATAGGCTCGAGCCTAATCCTAATAAAGGAGACTACTTATGAAAACGGTAACTATCAGTGATGCCAGACAATTTTCTTTAACAGAATTACAAAAAAACAAGCTTGTTGATGAAAAAGACATCCGAATTGAACTAATTTCTTTTGAAGCAGGTCAACGTGATGACGAAGGCAGTCACAGCCATACCAGCATCTATCAAGTTTTAGAAGGTGAAGCATTAATCCGCGAAGGTGACATCAGCAAGCGTTTGGCTAAAGGTAAATTATTAGTTGTACCTCCAAAACTAAATCACAGTTTAGAAAATGCTGGTGGTGGGCTTTTGGTTGTAATGGCCATTCACGCTCTATAAAGCTTAAAACTAATTGAATATTTTCCTAATAGCAATACAAAAGTAGTGCTTAAAGCTACATCAATATACATTGCTACACTATTGCTAATTAGTAATTAAAAAACCAACTGCTTGAGCTTTAATTAAACAGCTCTCTTATGAAAACCTTCTAGCTATTTTTTTTCGTTCATTAATATAAAGGAGTAAGAAGCCAGTAGCTAGAATGAGAAATTGGGTACATAAACTTTTCACTGTTCACTGCCTTTTTCACCTTTTCTGTCATTTCATAATTGATAAAAACTAAAAGGAAGATTTTTCTTGGCTTTGCTTGCTATCGGTACAGGTTTTTATCTAACCCTGCCGTTATTATGTATAAATAAAAACAACAGCAGTCATTTGTATCATCAATTTGTTAAAATTGAGAAATAAAATAAGTAAAACTATTAAGGAGCCCATTTTGAAAAAAAATAAACAAATTGATAGCTTAAACTCAAATATAAAATTAGAGGAAAAACGAGGCAAGGCTTTTCAGCAAAACAAAAAAGATTGGGCCAAACTTAAAAAAGAATATCTGGCTCTAAAAAAACAGATCTCACTAGGTGGTGGCGAGCGCTCTATCAAACGCCAACACAGTAAGAATCGCTTGGTTGTTAGAGAGCGTATAGCTAAACTAATTGATGCCAAAACTCAATTTGATGAGCTTATGAGCTTTGCAGCTTTTGAAATGTACCCAGAAGCTGGTGGAGCACCATCAGCAGGAACCGTAACTGGTATTGGCAAAATCCATGGTCGTGATTGGATGATTATTGCCAATGATGCCACTGTAAAAGCTGGGGCTTTTTTCCCAATGACTGCCAAAAAACTAATCCGTGCTCAAACTATTGCTTTAGAAAACAATTTGCCAATAATCTATTTAGTAGATTCTGCAGGAGTATATTTACCCATGCAAGATGAAATATTCCCAGATCAAGATGATTTTGGGCGGGTTTTTTATCTAAATGCTCGTATGAGTGCACTTGGCATCCCTCAAATTGCTGCAATTATGGGCAATTGCGTAGCAGGTGGTGCCTATTTGCCAGTAATGTGTGATTATTTAATTATGACCGAAGGCTCAGGGCTGTATTTAGCAGGGCCAGCTTTGGTAAAAGCAGCTATTAACCAAGAGGTAAGTAGTGAGGATTTAGGCGGTGCAAGCATGCACGCAGAAATTGCCGGCACTGTGGACTTTCATGAAAAGGACGATGCAGACGCTATAAAACGCTTACGCAACCTTGCCAAAACTTATGCAGCCAGCGAATTAGCTCCGTGGGCTAAGAACCGGCAAGCAATAAATGAACCAAAGTATAAAGAAGATGATATTTTAGGCATTTTGCCGGTTGAGGGTGCTAGCCAAATTTATGATAGCCGTGAAATCATCGCTAGGCTAGTTGATGAGAGCAAGTTTGACGAATACAAAGCAAAATATGGTCAAACAATAGTTTGTGGTACGGCCCATATTGGGGGCTACGCTGTGGGGATTGTAGCAAACCAAAAAACAATTATAAAAAGTAAAGGCAAAATTGAAATTGGTGGTGTCATTTATGCCGAAGCTGCCGACAAAGCCGCTAGATTTATTCTAAATTGCAATCAAGCTTTTATCCCAATTATCTTTTTACATGATGTAACAGGCTTTATGGTTGGTAAAGAAAGCGAACGTGAGGGCATAATTCGCCGTGGTGCCAAAATGGTCAATGCTGTGTCAAATACCGTAGTGCCCAAAATATCTATAATTTTGGGTGGAAGCTATGGTGCAGGGCATTACGCAATGGCTGGTCGGGCTTTTTCACCAGAGTTTTTGTTTGCGCTCCCTAGTGCCAAATACAGCGTAATGGGTGCAAACCAAGCTGCCAAAACCGTATTAGACATTCAATTAGCCCAAATGAAAAGGCGCGGCATTAGGCCTGATGATGAAGAGATGGAAAGCTTGTATCAAAATATAAAAGCAGATTATGACAAACATTTAGATATTAAGTATGCAGCAGCTAGGCTTTGGATTGATGAAATTATCATGCCTGATAAATTGCGCTACAGAGTCATTAGAGCGTTAGAAACTTGTGCTCAAAACCCAGTAAAAGAAGAGTTTAAAATTGGGGTTTTTCAGGTTTGATTTTAGCTTTAGCTAAGTAGAGAAAAAAGTACGGTGTTTTTATAAAATAATTATATCTAATGACTTACAATACTGACCTTTTGAAGCTTTAGAAATGGTACTTTAGCTCCATAGTAAAAACCGCGTAAGCCTACGGTAAACCCTTCTTTAATGCTAGCTATGTCTAGATTTATTAGCTCCTATACTACCAAGGCCTGTCATAAGTAATATTATTACCACTACCACAACAGGTTTATTATGTCCCCACTCTGCCCAATTATAAAGCCATTGACCAATAGGTAAATGTAAAATCTGTTTAAATAAGTAAATTACAATAATTGTTATTATCAACACAAAGTAAAAATACAACTGAACCCAAATGGCAGCAAGGCTCGCTTTCCACGAGACTTCGCCAACATCTCGCAAATATTTTGCCAAACGTTTTCCAAACAAGCTATTTATCAGAAAAGCAAACAAACCAAGCATTACATGCAGCAGAGTTGGTATTAATGTGCTAATAAGCATGGTTGTTACCATTAACCCCTTGCCAAAGGGTTGGCTCAGTGCAGCTTGAGCATAGCTTCTCCAGTCTACATTAGCTGTGGGGTCAAATAATCCATATAGATAATTAAACCACTCGACAACCGCAGGTAAAACAAGCACTAAAGCCAGCATAAAAATTATAGCCATAATTAGATCTGATAAAATATCAATAAATATCAATAAGGGTGAATCTTCCCTGACTACTATTTTAAGGAAGTAGCGACTTACTTGCAAAGATAACCAATCAAACAGAGCATTTAGCAAAGGGAAAATTACCAAAAATGAAAAAGATGCAAAAAAAATTGCATAGCCATATCCATTACTCATACCGCCAGCGCTTAAGGCAGTTATAACAATGGTAGTAATAACACCAACAACAACTCCGCCACCAGAATAAAAGAAAGCATTATGAGCAGCATATATGATAATCATAATGCCGATAACAGTAAAATCAAAAGGGAAGGTAAAAACAACAGTAAGACCCGAGACCATAGCAAAACCCGAAATTCCCAGTAAATAACCTAGACTAGCAGCCATAAGCAACTCTACCCACCCAAAACCGTAAATCATTGTTATCAAAACTGAACACAAAGCCATTGTTAAACGATAACCCTGCTCTTGTCGCCATACTCTTTTAAAAAGAAGTTTAAAAGGTTTTCTTAAAAATATACCTAACCGCTCAAGTCTTGAAATTAATGATGTGTAGATAGTAGCCAATAGTATAACAAATAAAAAGTACACAACCCTATTTTTTCCACTTTCTGGAAATAGAGCCATTCCTGCAAATTCATGTGAACCTGAGAAAAAGGTGTAAGCAATCAAAAACAGCATAATAGGATAAATCATAGCGATAGACCAGCTGCGAGCAAATGCTTTTGCAGAGCGGGCATCTCCATAGATTTTTTGTAATTGCATATTTAGCCATCTAACAATTGATTTATATTTTTCAGCTAAATCCTTTTCTTCTAGCCATGGCAAAATACTTTCTCTATTTGCCTGAGTACTAGTAAATTGTGAGCGTATAAAATGATATGGTGCATAAAGAATTGCTCCCAATATCAGCCCTATTGTCGAGAACACTTCAAACACATTCATTTTTGGCTCAAGTGCAATACCAAATTGAGCTAAAAAATCTTGAAGGAAATTAATTGCCACTTCCATATTCTCCCCATATATCTAATCTAACATTTCCTAAAGCTTTATGTAAAAAACCGATTCATAGCTATAGTATTTATTAAAACCAGCTTTTATATAAGTACATTGTAGGTCACAATTTTAGTCATTTGAATTAAATTTGATACCAGCAAAACCGACAACATCCAAAAATATATTTTCAAATGTGAATGTTTAGTTCTAAAACGTTTTCCAATTTGAAATATCATTACAACTAACAGATCTATAACAATTAAGGCCAAAGCATAAGCTAGCAACTCTGCGGTAGCCATAGATTACTGTAAGCCCAAAGCTGTAGAAATAAGTAGGTTTAGTATTGTAAATCCGATTGAAACCACAATTAAAAACTCATATTACGCTACTTTTGAAGCAATCACTAAAAACCAAAAACTAAGCCCATTTAAAAGTATACCAAGCACTAGTGTTATAAAAGCGGTAACTATTAGTTTTTGCATAGCCAAATTACTATGGCCATAAGCAGTTCCTTTTTTTTAAATTTCTCTAAAAGTATAGCCACTACCCAATGCCAAAATACTTCCACAAATCCACAACATATCAGTACCCGATGAAAAGGAGAATGGCATCCAAGCAAGTGGGGCAATAATTAAAGTAGCAGTATAAATAAGGGCGGTTTTCATTTTGTCTTAGAGCTCATTGTTCCATACTTTGCTGTATTCACTTAAACTTTATTATTATAGCCAACAGCCTACTGATGAGCAAATTGATTACTTTTTTTAATGAGCCAAGTTATAGCTAAATCATTTTAACTGGATTCTTTAGTAGTAAATATTTTTTATAAAATAAAATGATAAAAGCATGGTTAAAATAAACAAGCCAAAAAATATGTCAAATCCAAATTGGGCTATTATCCATCCACCGGCAATAGGGAATATAGACGGCAGAATGTTACCTGCACCAGATACACCCGTGTAGAGAGCTCTGTTTTCATTATTGGTAAATTCTAATAATATGCCACTAACAGAAATATAGTAAACAGTGACTATTATTCCACCTAGTAAAAAGAAATATGGCAGCAATTGCGGCATGGGTTTTAGTAGTATTGCTATTGTGCTAACAAGAGCAAGGGTAGCCGCTACAAATAACATTTGTCGGTACTTAATTTTTTTGGAGAAATAATAAACTACTGCCCCTGCCAAAACCCCACCAATGACTTTAAAAACCAGATAATTGCCTATCTCTTGACTCCCAGCAGAATAATTTTGCTTGGCAAAGAGTATTAAAAAAGGCATGAGCGACATAGATATTCCTTGAATATTTATAAGAAACAGATAGTTTTGCATATTCTTATCTTCGCGAATTATTGAAAGGCCAGTCCGCATAAATTCTGACATTCCTTTAATTTTAGATATTGTTGCCGGAATCTCTTTGATTTTCCAAAAACCCAAAGAAGCAATACCCAAAAGCAAAGCTGCAATAAAAAATAGTGTGGCGTAGTTTCTAGGGTAGCTGTATTTAGATAATATCCATTTGGCTAGAAAAGCCAAAAAGAAAACTATTGTGCCAGATATAATTTGCCTTAGTGAAAAAAAGGCCTTTCTTTTTTCGGCTAATACGGATTTTCCAAAAATATCTACATAGGTGATATTCGCAAACACCCCACTGAAAGCAAATATTGTTATTAGTATAAATATTGCCCAAATTGTTAGCTGCTTACTAATATGGGAGGAATAGAAAAAGAGCATTGCCATACCTGCAAGAGCGGCAACACGTGTATTGATACCAGTGAGCAAATAGCTTTTTTTATATTTTTGATTGTTTAAAAATGGAGCAAACAACAACTGCATTATGTTTCCTGCACCAAGCATGATTGCAGTGAGTACACCTAGCTGAACTGAGCTGGCACCGGCATCAACCATCATAGCTGGAATAATTGTATCTACATCCATGAAGTTTATTGCCATAGAAAAAAATACGGAGTGCCATAAAAATGAATAATAATTATTTTTTGATATTTGTTTGTTTAATTTCAACATAGCTCTCGTTCTATTTAAAACCCAGAGATTTTAATTTATTATATTTATAAGCCAACAGTAACCCTAGCTCAACAATAATTAAGGGCAAAGCTCTTTGCAGCCTCAGTTTAAGCAACTAGAGTATGTTTTTTCAAGGTACTTTTGAACTGCTTAATATAAGCAGCTCAGAATTTAGTTCGCTCAAAAGTTTCAATAATCCCCTTAAGTAGGCTAGAATATCAAAAGAATTGAGGTTTTATTTTGGAAATAAAAGCTGTTATTTTTGACATGGATGGGACTATCTTTGATAGTGAACCTGTTTATATGAAAATCAATCAGGATGCTGCTAAACAATTGGGTGGTTATATATCAGACGAGCTATATCATTCTACGGTAGGAACAACCATGGGTGAATCTTATAGCATTTTGGCTGAAGGTTTAGATGATGACTTCCCTATGGATAAGTTTGCAGATTTGTGGCCAATATTATGGGATGAGCACACAAGAGCAAATGGAGTTGTGATTAAAGACGGTATGCTCGAGCTTATCCAATATTTAAACGCTAACAAAATCACCAAGGCCCTAGCTACCTCGTCATACCGGTCAGAAGCAGAGCTTTGCTTGAGCCTAAGCAATTTAAGAAGTGAATTTGCAACTATAGTAACTGGTGACGAAGTAAAACAAGGCAAGCCCAACCCAGAAATCTATTTAAAAGCCGCCAGAAACATAAACACAAACCCAAAAAACTGTCTAGCTATCGAGGATTCTAATGCGGGCGCACAGGCGGCTATTAATGCAGGTATGCAAACCATAGTTATTCCGGACTTAATAGCTGTTTCAGATGAAGTAAGTAAAAATGCCTTTGGGGTACTCAATAGTCTACATGATGTTATCAGTTTACTAGAGCAATTACGTTGATATCAAAACAAATCCAAAATAGCAAAATAAGCTTTGGAAATATCATCTTTTCAATTTTTGCCCTTATACTTACAGCTATTTTATAAAGTAGCTAAAGCTATCCCCAAACCGCCATCAAACGAACAGGTCCACCCGAAGCATCTTTATTCTTTAAGACTCCTACTATTAGTGTTGCCCCAGCTTCAGGAATGCTTTTTAGATTAGCAACATTTTCCAAACCCCATTTTTCTGCACCCAAAACCGCAATATGGGTCCCAAAAGTCGTTGAATTGCCTGGATCTAAGGAAAGGGTATCTACAGCAATACCAGTTATGTTTCTTTCCTTAACTAAAAACTCAGCTGCTTCTGGATTAAAACCTGGGAAATGCATTACTTCATCTGAATCAGTATTTATAAATGCGTCAGCGTCATTAACTCGTTTTTCCCAACCAGAATACATCATCACTACTGCCCTATCAGGCAACAATCCATTTGTACTTTCCCAAGCTGCTATATCCTCAATGTCTAAAGTGGCATCAGCATTATCTTCTACCTTTTTTTCAATATCTATCACCGCAATAGGAGCAATGAAATTTTCAATAGGTATATTATCAGCAGTTGTTCCCCCCTCAATAAAATGAGCTGGAGCATCTAAATGCGTTGCTGTATGCTCCCAAATTTTCCAGATATTGCCATAAAAACCATTATCTTTTACGGTAACAACCGTTTCTTTTTCTGGTGAAGCCGTCCCCGGCCACATTGGAAAACCCGAATGAAGCCTATGGCTTAGGTCAACAACATTGCTCACATCAATTTGATTCATAGTTGCTTGTGCACTAGCCCTTGGTAAGCTCGCAGCCGCAGCCGCGGCCGCAGAACCAACTATTGCCATCTTAAATAAATTACGACGGCTCAACTCTTTATTAACAAAATTCATAATACGTGGTGAACACATTATCTATACCTCCTATAAGTTTACTTGTGAATATTTGTACCACATTTCTAATAATTATGCAAAATTTTGTGCTTAAAGCCTCAAACCAACACCAGTATTTTGTATAAACCAAGCTGTTGTTTTTTAACACTTTGTTTGAGTATTATAAAAACGTTCAGGCTTTGTTCAGGGTAGTTGTTCTATTCTATTAATCAAAGAGGTGCACGGCGTAATTCAAAAGGAGCGCGGTGGATAAAGAAGCTCGGGCAGGTGTGCTCGAGCCTTTTTTCTTTTGGGTATTTCACTTAACCATCAGTTAGCTCAAATTAAGCGTAAACTAAAACTAATGTCAATGAAAATAGCTGTACTTTTACATAGCGGTGCTGGCGGTAGCGGAGTTGTTGCTACCGAATTAGGCTTGTGCTTTGCCAAGCTAGGTAACGAAGTCCATTTTGTGGCTGATAGAGTCCCATTTAGGCTTACAGAATTAAGCCAAGAAAACGTCTTTTTTCATAAGGTCGAATCTATGACCTATCCTTTGTTTGATGCCCCCTTAACCACACTTGCCGAAGCTTCTAAACTTGCTGAACTCATAGAAGAGCTTGGCATAGATATTGTTCATGCTCACTATGCTGTACCTCATGCAACTGCTGCGGTCTTAGCGCGTGACATGGTTCGTTGCGATAAAAAACCGGTAGTAATTACTACCTTGCACGGTACAGACGTAACTCTTATAGGCTTAGATAGAGCCTATTTACGCACCACTCAATACTCTATAGAACACTCTGATATTGTTACTGCCGTTAGCCAATATTTAGCAGAATACACAACTGCCGAAATGAATGTAGAACGCGTAATAAATGTAATTTATAATGCCGTTGATTTAGAAAGATTTAAACCCCGCGAACTAGCTTCTCTAAGACTAAAATACGCTCACCCCGACGAAAAAATACTTATCCATGTTTCAAACTTTCGTAGGTTAAAAAGAGTTGAAGATGTTATAAAGGTATTTGCCAAAGTTTCTAATGAAATAGGCTCGAGGCTACTCATGGTTGGTGATGGTCCAGAACGTCATAAGGCGTTTGAACTTGCTAGCAAGTTAGGTATAAGCGGTCGGGTTTCATTTTTGGGTAGCTTTCCTAGGGTAGAAGATGTTTTAGCTATTTCTGACTTATTTTTACTCCTCAGCGAAAAAGAATCTTTTGGCTTGTCTGCGCTCGAGGCGATGGCATCGGGCGTACCTGTACTTGCCACAAATATTGGCGGTATCCCCGAGGTAGTAAAAGATGGCAGCTCCGGCTTTTTACATGATGTTGGCGATATTGAAAATATGGCAACTTCGGCAATTAAACTATTATCAGATCCAAAGCTACATAAAAAATTTGCAGATTATGCCCGCTATTGCGCTGCAAGTAAATTTAATGAAGCAGTTATTTTGCCAGAATATCAAAAGATTTATGCTCAGGCTCTAACCTTACGCAATGGTAGAGCTAAGCGGTAAATAAGGTTTTGCGTCAATATCCCAAGCGCCGACAACAAATCTTTTTTGAGCAGCTAGGGCAATCATGGCACCGTTGTCGGTTGCTAATGCAAAGGGTGGAAACTTCATTTCTAAACCAATTTGGGCAAACTCTCGTCGCAGGCGTTTGTTAGCAGCAACTCCACCAGCTACTACAATAGTTTTATGACCCGTTTTTTTAGCAGCTTTAGCGCTAACAGTTACTAAGCTTTTTACAACTATTCTCTCAAAACTAGCGGCTACATCAGCTTTATTGGCATCAGCTTGTTTTTTTACCAAGGTGGATACAGCCGTTTTTAAACCAGAAAAAGAAAAGTCAAAACCCTCTTGCCTTTGCATTGGTAATGTGAATTTAAAAGCCATATCATCGCCAGATTCTGCTAACTTACTAAGAGCAGCACCACCCGGAAACCCCAACCCCAACAAACGTGCAATTTTATCAAAAGCCTCGCCAGCTGCATCATCTCGGGTTCGGCCAAGCTCAATATATTTACCCCATGCTTGGACATCAAACAAGCTAGTATGCCCACCAGAGGCTATTAGGCATAAAAATGGTGGCTCAATTTCGCTATCTGCCAATACACTAGCAATATGTCCTTCTAAATGATGAACTGGGATAAAGGGCTTGTCACTTGCCCAAGCTAGGGCTTTGCCGTAGCTAAGACCAACTAACAATGTACCAATTAAACCAGGGCCATAAGTGGCAGCAATAGCATCAATTTGAGATAGCTCAAGCTTAGCTTCTCTTAAGGCATGCTCGAGCACAACGTCTATTACTTTTAAATGCTCTCGGCTAGCCTTTTCTGGCACAACTCCGCCCCATTCGGCATGTATGGCATCTTGCGAAGAAACTATATTTGCCAAAACTTGATTGTTTTGCACAATACCAATTCCGGTATCGTCACATGAGCTGTCTATTCCTAAAATGATGGGGTCTTTTCTCATTGCTTAATAAATTAACATGTTTTTTATAAATGTTTTGATTTAAAGAAAGGCACGGCCAACCCTGCCATCTGCTAATATCGGAGTTTAAGCAGCTATGAAAGTTAGGAAATTATAGTAAACCAAAGAAAATCTTCTTTTTAGTTTTACTATCAATATAAAATGAGTAAAAAGTATAAGGAACAAAGTCGTGGCTTAAAAAGCTCTCAATGATGTGCAGAGTAAACAACTTTAGAAATGTTTTACAGCAAGAGTAGTAGTTAACTGAGTTTGGTAATAGTAGATATTGTTTTTATTAGCATGAATCATAATAACGCCACATCTATGGCAACAAAGAGTAAGAAAGCCATATTTTAAAATTAGAAGTTTGTAATTTTTATTGCCATAGATGTGGCGTTATTATGATTAATGCTAATAAAAACAATATCTACTATTACCAAACTCAGTTAACTACTACTCTTGCTGTAAAACATTTCTAAAGTTGTTTACTCTGCACATC
>CAMZLP010000182.1 GCA_947311535.1 uncultured Deinococcota bacterium
AAATTGATAAATGTATAATTTGATTTATATCTTTAAATCAAGAAAAAGCATAGGTTTATCCTATGCTTTTTCTTTAAGGAAAGGAGGAGAATAATTATTTTGAGCCTATAATAGCTATAGGTAAATCAAAGCTGTGCTAAAAACTTAAGTTGCTAATGCCTGCTAATTTCTTAGATACTCATACCCCTAATATATATGTTGTTTGGGATTTCGTCTCCTAGAGAGCTGTGATTGCGATATTGATTATAATTTTCTATATAAATATCAATATATTGCCTTGCTTCGGCAATATTTAGATAATTTCTTAGATAAACCTCTTCATATTTGAGACTTCTCCAAAATCTTTCTATATAGACGTTATCCGGACATTTTGTTTCGGGACTTACGCTAACTTTAATATTGCTTTCACTTAGTTTATTAATAAAATCAAAAGATATAAATTGCAGATCTTTTGGTAAGTTGATTATTTCTGGCCCAGAGAAACTTGCCAAAGCATCGTTAAGAGTTTCTACACAAAAACTATTATTAGATTTAGGAATAATATTCCAAGCTAGAATCTTTCGGCTAGCAACATCCATTATTATATTTAAAAGGCAAAATGAATCTTGAATAGGAATAGTAGTAGTGCCGATGATCCAGACATGATTTGCTCGCTCAATATTCAAGTCTTTGAGCAAGTAAGGATAAATATTAAATAGCGACTTTTTTCGCAAACGCCTATTTTCTAAGACTTTATTATTAATCATTATTTATTTCATAATTTAAATTAAGGTGCTCTATGATTTTAAGATTTCTTTTAAAATTTCCTTAATATTAAATTATTTACTCTTCCTTTCTGTGAATATTAGTATTTATAAATTCTCCTAAAGGCTGGTGAAGAATTTATATTTAATTAAATTCTGACACAGACCAGCTTCGAAACCAAGATAGTATTTTGAAACTGCATTCCTAGAATTCTAATCAAGCCGCTAAAACTTACTTTGGCATTGCTAAAGATTTAAGCTGATTTACTAATATTAGTTTATAAAATCTTAATGAAGGCAATAAAATTAAGAAAGCTTAAGGAACTACAAATAATTCTTCCTAAATTCATCTGATAGCTTGTGACTTGTAAGGAGAATTTTATGAAAAAATCATTTTTTGTCTTAATAGGTCTGTTAATAAGTTTAAGTTTTGCTCAAGAGAGTGTAGTAATAGGTCCACAATCAATTGTTGTTAATCCAAAGCCATCATTTACAGCTGAGGTTTGGGTAGATAAAGACCCAAGTGGCAATTCTACGCCTAGCTATAGAATTGGTGAAAATATTAAAATTGGTGTTAGGGTTTCTGAGTCAGCATATATTTACCTATTCAGTATTCATTCCAATGGTGTAATTGACCAAATTTTACCAAATAACTATGATACTGCTGGCAAATCTAATTATTTAAAAGCAAATCATATTAAGTACTTTCCACACGATGATGCGCCATATACCTTTAGTGTTGATGGTCCAGAGGGCTTGGATAAGGTTTTTGTAGTTGCTAGTAAAAAACAGCTAAATACTAATCAATTAGCAAATTTTGAAAGCGACCCTAATTTTGCCAGTAGCAGTATTGGGCAGCAAGGTTTTGCTGAAACACTGAGTATTATAGTTAAACCAAAAGAGCAGAGCTCTTGGGTTACTGACACTGCTTTATTTAATGTTGGCAGAGCAAATAGCGCAGTTTATGGAACTATTAGGATAGACTCGAGCCCATCTGGCGCAAGAGCATATGTAGATGGCCAGTTTGTTGGCTATACCCCAGTTAGATATGGCACTACTACAGGCGGACATACTGTTACTGTTAAGTTTTCTTCAAGAAGTTTTGTGAGCACCGTTGATTTATCGGCTGGTGAAGTAGCACGTGTTAATGCACGTTAAATAATCCCCCCCCTTTTTTACGAGCAAAGACTAGTCTTTGCTCGTTTTTTATTGCAATATTTAAGCAATTATTAGTGAAATAAGAACTGGGTTAGTGAGGTTTAGTATCCTAAATCAGGTGAGAGCGAGAGTAGAAAAACTTATTACCTGGGGCATGATTTCGTTATCAGGAATACTTACCGGAGCAAACCTAGCTCCAAGACTGATAACAGAGCCTGCAGGAATTAGTCAAACTCAACCTGAAATAGTTGTATCAGTTACAGGGGCTGTAAAAAACCCTGGAAACTACAACTTAGCCTGGGGGGCTAGGGTTGAAAATGCGATTGCGGCGGCCGGAGGCTTTAGTGGGGAAGCCGAAAAAGATTTAATAAATCTGGCCGCTCAAATCGACAATGGGGAAGCAATTTTTGTACCAAATATTAAAACTGAAGCTGGTGAAGTCAGAATAAGTATTAACTCGGCTAGCCAAAGAGAATTAGAGATTTTACCTCGTATTGGTCCAGCTATGGCTAAGCGGATAATTGCTGCCAGGCCTTTTATGAAAATTGATGATTTATTAAAGGTCAAGGGAGTTGGCCCAAAAACATTTGAGAAATTAATTGATAAAATCACTTTATAAGTGTTGAAGCTCTAAATGTTAAAACCTAAAACAAAAGAACTAGAAAAATTTGCACCTTGGTCTCTGCCTGCGGCCTTGTTGCTTTTAGTTGGTATTGTATTGGCTAGGCTCGAGCTTAATCCCATAATTACTATAACTATCAGCTTAGGCTTAGTATTACTATTATTACCAAAAAAACTGCGCTGGATGCTGCCCTTAATATTATTTTTATTATTAGGTTATGCACGTTACACAATCTGGAATATGCAAGCTAATCCAGTAGAAGCCATGACTACAAATCGACAAATACAGACTCTGAGTGGTTTTAGTGATGGAAGATATTTAAAACTTGAAAACGGGGCTAAACTGGTCATTTCACCAAATGGAGCTTTGCAGCGAGGAAAAGTTGAAATTGAGGGCTATGTTTTTTTACCAGCGGATAAACGCAATACTGGTGGCTTTGACTATAGAGAATATTTACGACGACGTGGGATTTGGGGGCAGGTTTACGTCAAAAAAACTCTGTATTTAGAAGAGGCTAGCCCCTCGATAAAAGAACGTTTACAAGATGGGGTGATTGCGGGTTTAGATAAAAAGCAAGCTGCTCTAATGCAAGCGATTATTTTAGGCATAAGAGATGATTTAGGCAGCTTGCGAGAAATATTTTCAAAGTCTGGCTTGGCTCATATTCTGGCACTTTCTGGTTTGCATGTTGGCATATTGATTTTGGCTTTAGGTTTTGCTCTTAAACCTTTGGGTTTGCGGCGTTACCCAGTTTTAATTTTGATATTGCTTGGATTTATTTATATTGTTGGCCCCAGCCCCAGTATTTTACGAGCTGGTGCTATGACTATTGCTGCACTTTTGTCACTCTGGTTAGGTAGTGGCCGGATAGAAGTATGGTCTTCGTTGGCCCTGTCGATGATTTTTACCTTGCTTTACAATCCTTCTTGGTTATTTGGTGCATCTTTTCAATTATCATATTTGGCAGTTATTGGCTTGCTTATTTTTACTGAGCCAATCTCTAAATTATTGCTAGGAGAACAGCATAGCCAACTGCCTTGGTGGTCTTATAAAAAAATAATCATAGCTTCTGTGGTCACAAGTTTGAGCGCCCAAATGTTGACCTTGCCGATTGTTGCTAGTAGCTTTGGAGTTCTGCCGATTTTTAATCCAATTATCAATATATTTGCAATTCCTATCGCTTTAGTTTTGGTTCCGATGGGCTTTTTGGCAGGGCTTTTGGGTTTGCTTTCTTTGCCTTTGGCTGGCTTACTTAACCTATTTACAGCTATATTTGCCGAGGCGTTGATTAATTTGGCTGAGTTTGGCTCGAGCCTACCCCTATTAACTTGGGGAGAAATATCTTGGCTTGGTTATTCGCATTACTTTATTGGGGTCTTTGCATTTGTATTAACCGCTTTGGGCTATCTAAAATTTCAAAGAGCATTGCTTATTGCCTTGGTTACAGCTAGTTTGTCTTGGTTTTCTGCCTTGGGCGGTTTTAGCCCAGAAATTGTATTTTTTGATGTTGGTCAAGGTGACAGCAGTTTGATTCGTTTAGAAAATCGCCAAGAAATCTTAATTGATGGTGGTGGTAGCCCTTTTTCTGATTTTGATGTTGGTAAGAATATAATTGCCCCAGCTTTGCGTGGTTTTGGAATTGATGAGCTCGAGCTGGTATTAGCCAGCCATGTTGATGCTGACCATATTGAGGGCTTGATAAGTTTATTTGATGAAATACCAGTACAGCAATTAGTGATTGGTGCTACTAAAGATGATGACCCGTTATTTGATGCCCTGATGGCCTCAGCAGCACGTAATAACGTAAAAGTAGTCCAAGTTTTTAAAGGCCAATCAATCACTATTGGCAATGTCCGTTTAGACTTTTTGAATCCACCGCATAATTTTTATGAAAAAGACAATGATAATTCACTAACATTTGTTCTAAATTATAATGACAATCCCAAAGCTGTTTTTATGGGGGATTTACCAATCTCAGTTGAAGAAAACTTGGCCTTTCCTAAGGTGGACATTTTAATGGCAGGGCATCATGGCTCAAAAAGCTCTACCTCGTCTCAAATATTGGCAGCAACCCAGCCAAAACATATAGTTATTTCTTATGGACGCAATAGCTACGGTCACCCAAACGGTGAGCTTATGGATAGGTTAGAAGCAACAGGGGCGCTAATTCACGAAACCTTTAAAGAGGGGCAAGTTCGGATTCCTTTGGAATAGCAGAATAAGCCATAACACTAAAGCTGAAAAAGATGTTTCTTAGTTTTCTTAATCAAGCTCAAATGAGGAAAAGAGATAAAGGAAAAAGTGAAAGGCTGTAGACTGCAATAAGCAGTACATTGAGCTTGCTATAATTTATAAAAAAAGAGCTAAAGAGACTAAAGATTAAGAAATAATGATGAACGATTTAGCAAAGCAATGATAAACTGGGTATTAATTCCTAGTGACACAGTGGGTGTTGAGTGGATTTAGTCTTTAAGGGGTAAGGCTTATCGCTAACTTAAAATTAAAGAATAAAGCTTGGACAATAGAACAAATATTGAGCTTGAGCGAAAATGAACATCATATTCGTTCGGCTAGGAATTTTGCAGTTCTTAGCAGATGGAAAAACTTAGCTACTGATGGGGAATATGTTTGGGGAGAGCTCGAGCAAAAAGAAGCTTTGAGCTATAAGACCAGAATCCAAGTTTCACCACTAAGACTAGCTTGCACATGTCAGCAAAGAATTTATCCTTGTCACCATGTTATAGCTTTGGCAATTATTTATCTTTATGAAGATTTAGAAAAAAAAGCTAGACCAAAATGGCTAAAAGAATTTAAAAGCCTTGATAAAAAAACAAGCAAAACTAATGATGATAAAAAACGTTTGGAACTAATTAGGCAGGGTCTAAAGAAAACAGAGCTCTGGTTAGAAGATATTATTAGCCATGGGCTCGAGCCTATCCGCCATAAACGGCCTGAATACTTTAATGAGCATGCAAAATACTTGGTAGATATTGGGGCTTATGAGTTAGCCAAGCAAATAGAATCTTGGGCTTTAATAAATAAAACTAATTGGGCCGAGGAAATCTTAAAAAGAATTGCAAAAGTGCATTTGATTATTAGGGCATTTAAAAATTATGAAAACTTAAATCCGAATTTGCAAGCAGATTTGCGAGCTGCGGTTTCTTGGCAGCTAAAAACTAATTTGACTGAGCTTAGTAGTAATTGGCAGGTCCTAGCTTGGAATAGAACAATAGCTCATAAACAAAGCAGTCAAAATATCTATCTATATTCTGCAAATTTGCAGCAATACGCCCTAATTAAAAATAAGCTTTATAAAAAAGAGCAATTTGATAGCAGGTTTTTAACAAATATGAATTTGGAGTTAGGCCTGGCTTTTTATCCATCAGCCAATCTTTTAAAAGCTGAATTACTTAGATATGGTCAACCTTTAGCTAGCAAAAAGCCAGATTTTTCTTTTGAATCTATCAAATTTGCATTGGCAGACTATGCTGATAAAAAGGCTAAGAATCCATTTTTAAATAGCTATCCTATGGCATTGACAAATATTGATTTAGTAGAGATAAAAGAGCAGTGGTTTTTAATTGATAGCGAAGGCTATTTGTTAAAACTTGCTAAAAGATTTGCCTATGTTTGGCATTTAAAGGCTATTGCTAAAGATGAGCCGCTTTGGCTTTTTGGAATTTGGCAAGAAGATATTTTTAAACCTTTGAGCGTTTATAGTAGCAATAGAATAATTGACTTAAAAATTTTGCGAGGCGGTAAATGAAAGCTTTGATTTCTCAAGCTTTATTGGGTAGCCAAAAACTAATAGATAATAGCCTAAGCCCTCAAGATATTTTAGATAGAGCTGCCAGATTAACCTTGCAAAATGAATTAGGCATGCTGCCAGAGCGTAGTGAAGCGGTATTTTCTGGCTCTTTTAAAGATAAAACAGCTTGCCCTTTGGGACATGCTCAGGCCATAGCAGCAATATTAGATGGCAGATATGCCGAATTATTAGCCGAGGCGTTGATCTTGATTTTAGAAAACAATCTACGTATTCCTAGTGAGCTTTTACCGATAGTTTTGGATAAGGGTCTTAAATTTAACAACTTAAGACCCTTAATTATTCAAATAGTTGGCGAAACTGGCGAATATTTGGCTAGTCAAAACCCTGAGTGGAGCTATGCCTCGGCTGCTATGAATTCGTGGGAGGGCTTGAGCAAAGAATGGCAAGAGACAAACATCCATCGTAGACAAGGAATTTTGGCACAGCTTAGACATAAAGACCCAGATTTAGGGCGAGAACTTGTAGAAAGTAGATGGGAAACCGAGTCTTTATCAGCTGCAATTTGGATAATAAATATATTTGGCAAAAACCTAGTCGCCAATGATGAGCCATTTTTAGAAAGAGCTTTAGACAGCCGAAATGCTACTGTACGCAGAAAATCAGCTGAATATTTAGCTGCTTTAGCAGATTCGGCATTAACTATGCGTATGTTTGAAAATATGAACGGGATTATTTCTTATAACGCTAATCGGCAAGAGATAGAAGTGAATTTACCACAGGAGTTTTCGGCAGAAATACGCCGTGACGGCTTAATGAAACGAATGTGGAATGACATCTTAAAAGTAGAAAATGCCCAAGTTAGTGATATTTTGAGCGCGGTTAGGCTCGAGCATGTCCAAGATTATTGGAACCTTAAGCCTTTAGAAATTATAGCTATTGCAGCAGAAAACAAGTATTCAACAGGCCTACTAAAAGGCTTTTCTTTAGCAGCCGAGCGGCAAAAAAATGCCTATTGGGCAAAACTGCTCTTAGAGCAAGATAATATTGCTTTGAGCAGTACTAGATTATTGCATATCTTAGATTCTGAGCAATTTACAAGCCTTATTAAAAAATTAGATAATGGTGATTTTTTAGATAAAGAAAACCCCTTGGTACGGGCATTATGGCGCTATCAGGGTAGTTGGTCAAAAGAGGTTTTGGAAATTTGGCTTTTAAGATTATTAAGTCATATAAAGAAAAACTCAGGGTTTGAAGGGCTAGAACTTAGTTTGCGCTCGAGCCTAAAGCAAGCAGCCCGACTTTGCCCAAGTACCGAGTTGGAGAAATTAAAAATATATTTAGAGAAAATAAATACTAATTATCCAAGCTGGCAAACAATAATAAACGAAGCATTAGCCTTAACAAAGTTTCGGTTACAGATGCATCAAGCAGTAAAAGGAGCATAATGGGACATATCTTAAGAAAACATGTAGAAGAGCAATTTGCCGAAGAACTAGAAGTTTTACGACAAAATGACAGTCGAAAAAAGCCTGAGAACTGGTTGCTTTCCCCTTGGGCTGTAGCAACTTATATTTTGGGTGGAAGCTTGGACAATGGTTATGAAATTAGCCCTAAATATATTGGCAATGGTCGCTTAATAGAAATTGCTATTGCCACTCTAACAACTGATAGAGCATTATTATTACTAGGCATTCCTGGTACCGGTAAAACTTGGGTTTCTGAGCATTTATCCGCTGCTATTTCTGGTAAATCCACTTTGCTAATTCAAGGCACAGCAGGTACTAGCGAAGAAGCTATTCGCTATGGTTGGAACTATGCTAGTTTAATAGCTAAAGGCCCCAGCAACGAGGCTTTGATTCCTAGCCCGGTAATGCTGGCAATGAATACCGGAAAATTGGCTCGAGTCGAAGAATTAACCCGCATACCTGCCGATGTCCAAGATGCCCTGATAACTATATTATCTGAAAAAATGATGCCAGTTCCGGAACTAAACCAAGAAGTACAAGCCCAGCGTGGCTTTAATATAATAGCCACTGCCAATGACCGTGACCGTGGTGTTAATGACTTATCGAGCGCTTTAAAAAGGCGTTTTAATACCGTAATTTTACCTTTGCCAGCTAGTCCAGAAGAAGAAATTGAAATAGTCCGCCAAAGAGTTGCTGCGATGGGTCAAAGCCTAGAAATACCTAAAGAAGCCAGCCTTATTGCTGAAATTAGACGCGTTGTTAGTATTTTTCGTGAGCTTCGTAATGGTGTCACCGAAGACTCTAAGTCAAAACTAAAATCTCCCTCAGCTACTCTTAGCACTGCCGAGGCAATCTCGGTTATGAACAGCGGTTTGGCTTTAGCCACCCATTTTGGTGATGGTAGTTTGCGAGCTGCAGATTTGGCAGCTAGCTTAAGCGGTGCAATAGTCAAAGACCCCGTGCAAGACAAAGTAATTTGGCAAGAATATTTAGAAACAGTAGTCAAAGAGCGTGAAGGTTGGCAAGATATCTATCGAGCTTGTAGCGCATTGCTTTAGGCTTGATTTGAGTATTAGTTTTTTTATGGATAGATATTTAATTAGGAATTGCAAATTATGACTGAGCTGAGTTTTTGCATTTGTAGCCAATTGAGAGTCGGAATTTTAGTGCTTTTGCTCTTATTTGGCAGAGATTCATAAGAAGATGATTGATTTGAATTGCAAATTAGAAGTTAGAAATCTGTTTAGCTTAGTTAGGTGGACTCTTGCTTGGGCTAGATGGGATAAAGCCCAATGCAATTGCAATTTAAGCTTTTATAGGAGATTAGCATGACTCCTAAACTCCATATTTTAGGTGTGCGTCACCACGGACCTGGCTCGGCCCGTAGCTTAAATCTGGCTCTTCAAAAACGCCAGCCAGATATAATTTTAGTAGAAGGTCCAGCAGATCTTAGCAATATGATGAACTGGCTAGCTTATGAAGATATGCAGCCGCCAATTGCACTTGTGAGTTACCGTACTGATGACCCCAAGCGAGCTTCTTTTTATCCGATGGTAGTTTATTCACCAGAATATCAAGCCATAAAATATGCTTTGGCAAATAAGCTTGAAGTTAGATTTTTTGACTTGGCTCAAAAATATATGCTAGCTACTAAAACCAAAGTTGCTATGCCAGATATAGATGCAATGGATACTTTGGCCAAAGCGGCTGGTTTTAAACATTACGAAAGATGGTGGAATGTCTTAATAGAGCAGCGCAAAGACGCTGCGGATATTTTTGAAGATGTACAAGAACTTATGACTGCCTTGCGAGAAAATGAAAAGCCTAATAAGAACGACGACGAAGCTAGCATTATTTTGGCAAAACAGCGTGAAGCCTTTATGAGGCAAGAAATTAGAAAAAGCGTGCAGCAAGGCTTTAAATCCATTGCTGTGGTTTGCGGGGCCTATCATGGGCCGGCTTTAGTTGGCTATGCTGACGCAGAAATAGAGAAGACTGACACAGAGCTTTTATCGTTATTGAGTGAAGAGGCAGAAATTGATACTGCTTGGGTTCCTTGGTCTTATAGCCGTTTAAGCTCGGCTATGGGTTATGGAGCTGGGCTTAGCTCGCCGGGTTGGTATCATCATTTGTGGCAGCAAGGCAACCTTGGGGCTAGCTCTGCTGAGATGTCTAGCATGTGGTTAGCCAAGGTAGCCTCAATTTTACGCTCTGAGGGTTTTGATGCCAGCCCGGCTCATGTAATAGAGGCGGTAAGACTAGCTCAAAATTTGGCAGCCATGCGAGATTTGCCCTTTCCGGCATTGCAAGAATTAACAGAAGCCACCCAAACGGTTATGACCTTTGGTAATTCTAAGCCGCTCGAGCTTATCCAAACTAAACTAACAATTGGCGAGCAGATGGGTGCTGTACCAGCAAATGCACCAATGGTGCCATTGCAAAGAGATTTAGAAAACTTAAAAAAACAACTAAAACTGCGTGCCAGTATAGAAAAAAGCACTTTATCATTAGATTTACGTAAAGAAAATCATCTTTTACGGAGCCAGCTTTTTCATCGCTTAAACATTTTGGCTATTCCTTGGGGCAAGCAAGTAGCTAGCCGTAACCGCTCGGGTAGCTTTAGAGAAATCTGGCAATTGCAGTGGTTGCCAGAGTATGCTCTTAAAATAATAGAAGCAAATATTTGGGGTAATACAGTTGCCGAGGCAACGGGCAATTATGCTAGCGATTTGGCCAAAAAAGCCGAAAACCTAGCAGATTTGACTAACTTGTTAGATTTAATAATTTTAGCTGAACTGCCTGATATTATGGCAGTTTTACTGGAGCAAATCCAAAATACTGCGGCATTAAGCAATGATATTAGCCATATGATGAAGGCTTTGGCGCCGTTAGCAAGAATAATGCGTTATGGCTCAGTCCGTAAAAACGATAAAGAAATGATAGAAAAAATAGTTGAGGCTTTAATTAACCGTATATCAATTTCTTTGCCAAATGCTTGCAGCGCTATTAATGACAGTGTTGCAGCTGAGATTTTTGAACAAATATCAGAAGTAAATAGAATTATAAGCACTTTGCAAAATTCTCAATATAGCCAAGATTGGCAAAAAGCTCTAAAGCTTTTGACTGATAAAAAGGCCGTTCATAGTTTGTTAGCTGGTCGGGCATGTAGATTATTACTAGAGGCTCGAGCCTATTCAAAGCAAAAAGCTTTAAAACAACTAGAACGCAATTTATTTTTAAAACCAATTAATCTAAAAAGCTCAAAAGAAATTCTAAGCTCTGCCTTCTGGCTAGAAGGATTTTTAAAAGGCAGCGGTATGCTAATTGTACATGACAAAGTCCTATGGCAGCTCTTAGAAAATTGGGTAAATAGGCTCGAGAGCGAAAATTTCATGGAAATATTAGCCTTATTAAGGCGTACTTTTGCTAGCTTTAGTGTAGCTATCAGACAGCAAATTATGGAAAAGGTAGATGCTAAAACAGAGCAGGAAGTTACTACTAAAAGAGAATTTAATCAAGACCAAGCCGATAAAATAAAGCCAGTTTTGGCAGAGATTTTGGGGGCGGAGAAATTTTAGAATCTAAAGAATCAAAACGACGTTGGCGCTTAATACTTGGCAAGCAAGAAGATGAAAGCCAAGCAGGCGAAGGTCAAACTGAAAGCCAAGAAGGTTCAGAATCTGCTGATGGCGAGGGTGCTGCTGATGGCGGTGAGGAGCAACTTTTAAGTGAGCATGATAGCCAAATTGATGAGACCCTAGAAGCTCTATACGGTGATGGGGATCAAGGTGGTGACAGCGATTCTCAGCCTGATATTGCTAGGTTTTTGGGTGATATTCGTAAGTATTTCCCAGCTTCTATGGCTGAAATATTGCAAGAAGATGCCCTTAAAAAAACCAACTTCCATAAAATAATCCGTGATCCAGAAGCTTTGGCCAAAATTGAACCCAATATTTCATTAGTCACTAAGCTAACTAGCTTAAGTAAGCTAATCCCCGATGAAACCAAAGAAACCGCTAGGCAGCTAGTCCAGCAAGTTGTTGATGATTTAAAAGAAAAGCTCGACTATCCTCTAACTCAGGCTCTAGCTGGTAGCCTAGACCGAGCAACTAAGACTAATAGAGCCAAAAAATTAGAGGAAATTAATTGGCACAAAACAATCCAGGCCAATCTAAAGCACTATCAAAAATCCCAAAATACCATCATCCCCGAACGGATAATTGCCCATGGTCGCAAAAGATCTTCTCTGCATGACATTATCCTCTGCTTAGATCAAAGTGGTTCTATGTCAGAGAGTGTGGTCTATGCTAGCATTTTTGCATCAGTCTTAGCCAGCTTGCCAGCAGTTGACACTAAGCTAATTATTTTTGACACCAATGTTGTTGATATGACCGATGAGCTAGTTAGCCCAGTGGATTTATTATTTGGTTTGCGTTTGCGTGGTGGCACCAATATTGAGCGGGCGATTAGCTATGTGCAAGACAAAGTCACTAAGCCCAGAGATACGGTTTTGGTGCTGATTAGTGATTTGTTTGAAGGTAGCGGTAACAAAAAGCAATTAGTCAGGCGCTTAGCTGAGTTAAAAGAAAACGGCGTTACTGTGGTTATTTTATTAGCTCTAAGCGATAAAGGTGCTCCTAAGTTTAATAGACCACTAGCCCAAGAATTAGTAAATATTGGGATAGCCTCATTTGCTTGCACACCAGACCTTTTTCCAGAATTGATGGCAGTGGCTTTACGTGGCGATGATATATCTGCTTGGGCAGCTGCTAATGGGATTATAACTGTGCTCTAAACTATTTTGGAATCGTGCTGCTTCAGCCTTGCTCATTTAGTGATAATTGAGCGGGGTTTAATGAGGTTCTGTATCTATTTTAGCTAGGGGTGTTAATAGTTCTTATACCAAATTCAATAAAGATGTATCTTTTAGCTTTCCTATCAATATCAAATGAGTAAAAAACCGTAGATTGCGAAACTCTAAATTATTAGCATAGCAAACAACTTGAGAAATGCTTTTCATAAGATAAGTAGCTCATTGAGCTTGCTATAAACTAGCTGTTATTTTGATTTGTTTTAGAATATTGCTAATGAGGAGTAACAATGATATTTAAGGAAGTACTCAAGTTTCAAATAATTAATGGCTATCCAAAACCTAGCCGAGAGCGTTTGGATGAAGCTGGGGTTATGCAGGCTCATGACTTGTATTTGGGGTTTTTGCAAAAAATGTTGCCAAATAGTAGTTTTGAAGTAATTTATCCTGCAGATGCTGATTTCAGCTTGCCTAGCCAAGCTGAATTAAAAAAGATGGACGGTTTTGTTTGGACTGGTTCCGACCAAACAGTTTATAAAAAAACCCCAGAGGTGACTAGGCAAATAGATTTGGCAAAAGCGATTTATCAAGCTGGAGTGCCTCAATTTGGTAGCTGCTGGGCTACCCAGATTGCAGTAGTGGCAGCAGGGGGTAAGGCAAGGGCCAACCCCAAGGGTAGAGAGTGGAACATTGCCAAAAATATCCGCTTGACCGAAGCTGGTAAAAAGCACCCGATGTATAAGGGCAAGCCAGAACAATTTGATGCTTTTATAATGCATTTAGATGAGGTCAGTGAATTAACTGAAGGCACAGAATTATTAGCGACAAATGACTATACTCATGTTCAGTCGGTAGCTGTAAAACATTTAAACGGTGAATTTTGGGCTCCACAGTATCACCCAGAATTTAATTTGCAGGCAATGGCTGGCCTTGTTGCTGCCCGCAAAGAAGCCATCACTGCTGAGGGTTTTGCAAACAACGAAGACGAAATAATCGAGCTAACAGACAAGCTATTTGCACTTGCCAATGACCCAGACAATAAAGAATTGCGCCAAGAATTAGATATTGCTGATGATATTTTAGATGATGATATTAGGCAACTAGAGGTTGCTAATTGGATTAAATATCTTGTACTGCCAAGTTGCTAGAGAGTGGGTTTAGGATACTGTTAATTTGGTAATAATTAAGCTAGCTGTTCTTTTATCTTTGCTAATAAACCTGCACTGGCATCTTCTATTAAATCAATGACTATGTTAAAGCCCTCACGGCCACCGTAGTAGGGGTCTGGGACTTCTGTTTTTGAGCTTGGGGCGTAGTCTAAAAATAGCTTTATCTCTGCTTTTGAATTAGGGCATAATCTTTTAATTTCCCTTAAGTTATCTTTGTCCATAGCGATGATGTAGTCAAAATTTTGGCAGTCTTGCCTATTGATTTGCCTTGCTCTTAGAGTTGATAAATTATAGCCACGAGCTAGGGCGGTTTTTTGCATTCTAGGGTCTGGTGGTTTGCCGGTATGCCAGCCACCTGTGCCGGCTGAGTCTATATCTATTGCTAGTTTTTCTTCATCGACCATTTTACGAAAAATTCCTTCGGCTGCGGGCGAGCGGCAGATGTTGCCAAGGCAAACAAATAAAATGGAAATGTTCATAAAATTAGTTTAGCAAAAATCTGATTAAATTTTATATTGCAAGGGATAGAAAAGCACATTATTTAAATGATAGTATATAGCACTATGCTCGAGCCTCCTCAAACCTTGCTCCAAAAAACAAGCTACCTTGACCCAATAGATAAAAAACGCTTAAAAGAGGCTTATAGCTTGGCATATAAAGCCCATGATGGTATGAAAAGGCGCAGTGGTGAGCCTTATATTATCCATCCGGTTATTGTTACCGAGATTTTAGCCGAGCTAAAATTAGATGCAGACGCATTAATCGCTGGCTTGCTGCACGATACTGTTGAAGATACCGAACTCACATTTGAAGAGCTAGAAGAGAAATTTGGTGAGGGCGTTCGTAAAATTGTAGAAGGCGAAACCAAAATCTCAAAATTAAGTGTAAGAGTTTATGAAGACGAACAATCTGAAAACTTGCGCCAGATGTTACTCGCTATGAGTAAAGACGTAAGGATAATTATGGTCAAACTAGCAGACCGCTTGCACAATATGCGCACCCTAGAGCATATGATTCCTGAAAAACAAAAACGAATTGCCAAAGAAACCATCGAGATATTTGCTCCGCTTGCCCATCGCTTGGGTATTGGTAATATTCAGCGTGAATTAGAGAACTTGGGCTTTTTTTATCTAGAGCCCGAGCGTTATAAAAATTTAGAAAAGCAGGTTCGGGTACTATATGCCGAGCGGGAAAGTTATGTTGATGAGACCATCAAAACTTTGGAAGAGCGCTTGAAAAATGAGAATTTGGAATTTGAGATTTCTGGTCGTAGTAAGCACTTGTACAGCATCTATAAAAAAATGCAGCGCGAGCAGAGCACCTTGGATCAAATTTTTGACCTGATGGCAATTAGAATAATTATAGATACAGCCGAAGACAAAGCCGATGATCAAGATTTTGAGAAAGCCCTTTGTTATAAGACTTTGGGCATTGTACATAGCATGTGGTCACCAATTCAGGGTAGGTTTAAAGATTATTTGGCTATGCCAAAAACCAATGGCTATCAGTCTTTGCACACTACCGTAATTGGTATAAAAGGTAGCCCGATAGAAGTGCAAATAAGAACCAGACAAATGCATGAAATTGCCGAATACGGGGTGGCTGCTCACTGGGGTTATAAAGCTGGTATAGAAAAAGATACCGTTGGTGAAATTTTGGATTGGATGCGAGAATTAGAAGAGTTTAATTCTACCGAGGAAACAGCTGGAGCATTTTTAGAAACGGTTAAAACAGATCTTTTTACTCGCCGTGTGCATGTATTTACACCGGCTGGTGATGTAATGAGCCTGAGCGCTGGCAGCACACCCATAGATTTTGCTTATCAGGTGCATACTGAGGTAGGCCATAGGTGCATTGGGGCCAGAGTAAACGGTGAAATTGTACCTTTGAGCTACAAATTGCGAATGGGTGACCGAGTAGAAATATTGACAAACCGCAACCCTAAATACGGGCCCAGCAGCGATTGGATTAATATCGCTACTACCAGAAGTGCCAAACAAAAAATACGACATTTCTTTGGGGTGCAAAAAAGAGAAGGCCAACTGCAAAATGGCCGCACCCTATTAGAGCGGGCTTTGCGGCGCAAAAAACTTTCTATAAAGAAATATACTAGCAAGGCAAATTTGTTAAAAGCTAGCCAAAAGCTATTTGATTCTGACTATATTGATGATATTTATCTGGCTTTGGATAGTAAACGTATTAGTGGTAAACAAATAATAGAAATACTGGCTCCGGAGATTTATAAGGATAGGCTCGAGCCTCAAAAGCCGAAAAAAGCTAAACCACGCTCCAAAATTGGTGGTATCTATGCTGAAGGTTTAGATGTGCCTGCTAACTTGGCTAAATGTTGCTCTCCTGTGCGTGGTGATGATGTAATTGGCTACATCACCCGTGGCCGAGGTGTAAGTGTTCATAGAATAAATTGCCCTAATGTAAAGCACTTACTCAAAACTCAAAAAGAGCGTTTTTTAAATGTGACTTGGAATGCCCCAGGAGACGATGTATTTTTGGCGGATTTTGAAGTCTTGGCAGTTGATAGACCAGGGCTTTTAAAAGATGTTTTAGATGTGATAGCTGCCATGAATAAATCTGCTAGCCGAGTGACTGCTGATGTGCATGACAGCTCGAGTGCACGTATACATTTTAGAATAGATGTAAAAGACAATGCCGAGATACAAATAATAAAATCAAATATAATGCGTATTCCTGATGTTAGCGATATTTATCGGGTTAAGCCAGGGCTTAAGTCTTAAGGCTAAATATAATAGGAATTTAATATTGTCGCTTGAAGTTTTTTGGCACTTTGAGCTATCGTGTAGTTTTGATTCAGCTCTAAAAGAAAAAAACTTTAACTAGCTATAGAAATATATGATATAATCCCCCAATCCCTCTTAGAAAATATTAAGCTTGTTTTTTTGGGAAATTATAGTTCTAGGTTTTGATGCAAAAAGTGATACAAGAAGATTTTAATATCCAGAATACTCTTGAAGAATATTTGCTTTATCGTTTGACTAAAGGGCGGGGGTTTAGTGCCAAGGGTCGTAGTTTTTACGCCCTGTATGCTTTTGAGTTTGCACTAGAAAATTCAGGGTTCGGTTATCGACCTAAAAATCTTAGTGATTGGTTAGCTTCATTATTTATTTTTGAAGTTGCCTATAAATACAGTTTTATTATTGAAACTGATGATAAGCAAAAATTAAACTTACTGCTTGCAAGACCATGGGTAAATTTTATAGATGAGCTAACAAAATTAGGATTAGCTAATATTGCTAGAACAACTAATAGTCATGTTGAACAAACATTAGTTGATTTGTATAGTTCGCATAGTGATTTTGGGTCATTTGATGTTAGCTTAGAACAACAGAGTATAAGAGACGTATTTTTATTACTTCCTTCTTTTGAGGTGCCCCAAAAAGGGGGGGCTAATTTTCCGGTAATTAGTAATTTGCGAAAAAAAATAGCTGCGATATTAGATCCTCTATGGCAGGATTGTTTGATAGAACAAGACTTTAACTTAAATGAGGCTAGTTTTATTGCCAGTTTGCCACCATCGGGAATTACTACTTACAATTTAATCTACGATTTTACTAAACAACTTTCAGAGCTTGATTGTATTTGTAATTATCCTTTTGCTACGTTTTATATGCTTTTGCATGACATAAATAAGAATCGAAAACTACCTAATTGGCAGCCTTCCACAAAGTATCTAGGCGATAAAGAAGATATTATTCGTATGGCTGCAGGGCAGGAACGAGACGATAGTTCACGTGAGAAGGATATAATAAAATTTGGCCTGGTAGTGATGTTCCCGAGAGCTATAGAGATTTTGGATGCTTGGCTCGAAAAAAGCCCGTTCTCACATTTTTATGCAGATGCTGAAGCGTGGTGCGATGTGGTAACTGCAAATTATGATGCGATTCTAGATCAGGAAGGTCGTTTACACCATGATGTACTTTTAAAGTTGCCTGATTACCAAAAAAAATATAAGACCAGACAGCAAGAAAAACAGAGATTGGATTACCAAAAAAGGCAAAGTAATTAATATGAAACCAAAAGGTAATTTTGAAAAATTCAAACCCATTCTTCAATCTTTCTTAAAAGATTTTAGGCTGAACCAGAACGACGTGGAAAGATTGAGAAAGATACATCAATCTAGTACATATCAATCACTACCTCTTAATACTAATGAGGCAAAGATAAGAAAGCAACCAGGGCTTTACCTGCTAAGAATCACTTTGCAAGCAGTTTTGTTGATTACTGAGAGGAAGGAACGTGAGGCCTTTGAGCTTTTTAGTGACGTTTTGGAGGTAGAAAAAAGTCTAGATCCTTTAGAAGGAGAAAGCTTTCACCTAGCATCTAAGCTGGCAACGAAGCTTGGCGAATTGGAAATGGAAGAGCTTTTTAGTAAACGTTACGATGAGTATCAAGATTTAATCACAAAAAGTAGGTTTCTAAAAGGAATGATGGGGCTCTATGATATTGATGCTGTGCAATTATTTGATTCTATTGATGTTGAGAGCAGGGAAGAGCGGGTACTATCTGAGTCACAACTCTATGCTCCAAAGATTGAAGCATATCGTAGTTATAATCTTGCATCACCTGAAGAGCATATTAGCAAATTATCAATAAAAATATTTCAATTACCTGATACCATAGTTCATTTATCAGGTAGATTTAGATGTAGCGAAGATGCTAAACTCTTAGAAATCGAGCTTACGCTAGAACCAAAGGAACTTGTGAAAAAGCTATTTTTTGAAAATAAAGCCTTGATTGCAAAAGGCCGGTTTATTTTTAAACAAAGACGTATACAAAGCTTTTTGATAGAGAATTTTAGTGTTGAGGGAAACATAGTTTTTTTTAACATGGAGTTCCCAGTAAATTGGATAAATATTCCATTAAATAAAATTTGGCAAGATTTGCGAATGATTGTACTTTTTATGAGTGGGTCAAAATGAAACGACATGAAGTACTAATTAACGTTTTGCTGGAAGTAAGAGACAATAATTCAAATGTTTATGGTTTAGGAACACTAATATCGAAAAACTATGTTTTGACTTGTGCTCATGTGGTTAAAGCTGCACTACAAGGATCGGTTGACGCAGGCGAAAGCTATCTTAAGAAAAAAATTATTTTGCGTTCACTGAAGCAGCGGAGAGAATTTACGGCAATAGTTGTTTTTTACAATGCTCAAATAGACGGTAGACTCAGTGACATAGCAATACTTAAAATGGCTCATAAGAAAAATATAAGTAAGGTCGAGATTATACCTTTTGTAGATAGCAGGAATTTGACCGAGCATAAGGTTTACAGCTATGGCAAGCCGCAATCTAAGCCAGCAGGAGTGTGGGCTCGAGGCATAATAACTGGACGACAAACAACTGGATATTATCAATTGGATAGTGACAAAACTATTGTTTCTCATTTTGACAGAGGTTTTAGTGGAGCGGCAGTTTGGGATGAGAAAGAAAAGGGAATTGTGGGGATTATAAGTCAGGCAAGTCGAAGAGGATCTGCATTAATGATACCCACAAGCTACATTTTGAAAAAATACCCCAAACTTCCTCTTAAAAGAGCTGCGATTTCTAAATATTGGAAAATAATTAGATACATCGTAATTGGAGTTGCTTTGACTGCTGCAGGTTTATATGTTAGTAAGCCTATTCAAAACATAGCAGCTAATGATGTGGAGGCAGAACTGGCAATTGAAGAACCTGAGCCTCAAGAGCCTAAACCCATAGCTGAGTCTAATGGACAAACATCTAATGTTAGTAGCCCCAAAGAGCTAGAGGTAGAACCTTTAACTCAGGCTCAAAAACAAACTGATGAAGCCTCAAAATTGAATAAACAGACGAATGCGATTGCTGAGTCTGTTGCTGAGCCTGAGCAAAAGCTTGAGGTAGCTACCGAACCTATAGATGTAACCAATAATATAGATCCTGTAGCAACAGACGAAATTACTCCTATACAACCCCAAAAACCTGTAATGCCTAGTCAAAAAATAAAATATCTAACTATTACCTTATTAAAAGTAAGAATAGTCAGTGGAAATATGGCGCGTGTTGTTTTACAATTTAAAAATACAGTTAGTGACAAGGGGCTAGCGGTTACATTATTTGATCCTAGGGCGAATGGTATTGCCGATTATTGGAAGTTCTTCCCTCAAAGTGATATGATTCTTGTGGATAATGTTGGCAATGAATATAGTCTGAGAGATTCGACGCTTGGTATAGGCGTTGTTGAGGAGGACTGGTTGGTTATGTATCCGGATGAAGAGTCTATTGTTTCATTCGAGTTTCATAAATCTAGCTCTGGCTCAATAGGCAGCAGTTTTGATCTCTCTGGTACTTTGCAAATGTCTTGGCGAGATCATAATAATGAGGTGCAATTTGGGCAATATGGAGTATATCTTGCTAATATTACTCCTTAGAGCTTCTTTAGTATTTCTTATAATCAGGTTCGGGCTTAAGAATAGCTGTTATTGAGTTGTTTTCATGATGTGCAAAATTCAACTCTCACTTTCATACAGTAAAAAATTTTATTAGCAATAATTTAGCCACGCTTACGTAAGCGCATTTCAATCAGTTTCCGAAAGGAAAAGAAAGAGGTTTGATATGCGTAAGGCAGTAAAAATTATATTTATTGGTTTAGTACTTTTGGCCGGAGTAGCAACAACAGCTACACTTACATTGTCAGATAGTTCTAATAGTTCTAAGGATGTTG
>CAMZLP010000183.1 GCA_947311535.1 uncultured Deinococcota bacterium
CTGATAGAGGAAATCCTTAAAATTTAATACAAAATATAGCTTGAATAATAAAATGATTTTGTACTGTAGCTCAAAGAAAAATACTAAGCAGCATTTTACCAATAAAGGAAATTAGCTTTGAAACCCGATTTGCTTGTTAGTCGCTTGCGTTTTTAGCGATTTTTAGCTATACTCAACAGTTATCTGTCAAGTTGAGAAGCTTGACGCAAAAATAGCCAAATAAATGTTTTAATAGCAGAAAGCTTTAAAATAGTGAGGTCAAAATGTTTGCAGTTATAAAAAGCGGTGGAAAGCAATACAAAGTCTCTGAAGGTGATGTAGTTCAATTAGAGCTATTAAAAGCTGAAGAGGGCGATATTGTAGAGCTTCCTGTAATGATGATTGGTGCAGATGATGTAAAAATCGGTACACCTTTTGTAGAAGGTGCTAGTGTTAAGGCTGAAGTCTTAAGGGATGGTCGCGGTAAGAAAATTTATCTTTATAAATATAAAGCTAAGAATAAGTATCGCCGCAAAATTGGTCATCGTCAAAGCTTCACTGAAGTTCGTATTAACGAAATTAAGGGGTAGCTAAATGGCTCATAAAAAAGGTGTAGGTAGTTCTAGAAACGGTCGTGACAGTAATTCTAAACGCTTAGGAGTTAAGCGTTTTCAAGGTCAATTAGTTTTAGCAGGTAATATTTTAGTACGTCAGCGTGGTGCAAAATTTAAGCCAGGTCCAAATGTCGGTAGAGGTAAAGACTTTACTCTTTTTGCTCTTAAAGATGGCTATGTTCAATTTCGTGACAGGGGTTCTCGTGGACGCTTTATAAGCATTGAACCTGCAGAAATTGAAGCTATTGCTGCTGATTAAAAGAAATTATATTGTAACTTAGCGCAGGTGCTTTGAGTACTTGCGTTTTTTTTGTTTGGTGGAATAAAAATGGCGTTTAAAGACATCGTAGAAATAACGATAGAAGCTGGCAAAGGTGGAGATGGCTCTCCTTCTTTGTTAAGGCTAAAATTTATGCCCAAGGGTGGCCCAGATGGTGGTCCAGGGGGTAATGGCGGCAGTGTAATATTAGAAGCAATTGATGATGTTAGCTCGCTTAGTAGGTTGGTGTCTCGTAGTAACTACAAGGCTCGAGGCGGTACAACTGGAATGGGTCGAACCAGAGCAGGAGCACATGGCGAAGATTATATTATTAAGGTTCCTATTGGTACGGTAGCTACTGACCTTAAAACTCGTGAAATTGTCGCTGATTTAACCGAAGTAGGACAAAAAGTAATCGTTGCTCAGGGTGGTTTAGGTGGGCGTGGTAACACCTCTTTTGCAACTTCACGTCGTAAAACTCCTAGATTTGCCGAAAAAGGCACTAGTGGGCAAAAACGAAGGCTTAGGCTCGAGCTCAAGCTAATAGCAGATGTTGGCTTAGTTGGCTATCCAAATGCTGGTAAATCTAGCTTGCTAGCAGCATTATCAAATGCTAAACCACAAATTGCATCTTACCCATTCACAACGCTTAGCCCTAACCTAGGCATAATAGATTTGCACCACAAACGCTTAACAATGGCGGATATTCCAGGGATTATTGAAGATGCTCACAAAGGTAAAGGCTTGGGCTTGGAATTTTTAAGACATATTTCAAGAAATAGCCTTTTATTATATATTTTGGATATTGCCGAGGAACCTGCAGATAATTTTAAAGCCCTTAGAAATGAATTAAAGGAATATAGCGAAGATTTGTTGGCAAAATCGGCAATTATTGTTTTAAATAAAACTGATTTAGCAACAAAGATTGAGGTAGACGAAGTTGTTAAAGAATTGATTCCATTTGGTTTGCCCGTAATTGCGGTTTCTGCCGAGGAAAAAGATAATCTTGATGAACTTAAAAAGCTTCTTTTTGATTTATTGCCAGAGCGTAGTTATAAAAAAGCCGAGCAAGCTCCAAGGCTTGTTAAGCTTAGACCTATGACGGTAAGAAAAGATGAAGAGACAGGTGCTTGGGTGGTAACTGGTGATGAGATAGAAGCGATAGTTTCGCGATTTGATTCTGGCCATGTCGAAGCCGTTGATTATTTACAGCACTTTTTTAGATCTATGGGTTTAAACAAAATCCTAAAAAGGGCTGGTGCCAAAGATGGTGAAGATGTCTATGTTGGAGATGCAGTTTTTGAGTATTTTGATACCGAGAAGAATATTAGCTAGTTTTTAGCTTTTTTTTAGTATTTTTGATTGAAAAAGAAAAGTTTTTAACTACTAATTATTGAAATTGCTAATAGCTTGGGTTTTAGTATTTTGAATTTAGGCCGCCCAGTTCGGTTTAAATAAACAGCCAAGAAACCCTAGTAACTGCTGCCTACTATCTTCTATTAGGCTTAATGTTTTCTTAAACTCTTAGTTCTCATACGTTTTTTGGCTATAGTATTTTAGATTTTAGATTGAGGGTTTATTAATGCAGGTGCTTTGTTTTTCACAAGAAACAGCTATAAATTGTTATAATTACGTTTGGCTCGAGCCTAATCGAGTGTATAAAGGTGAAAAATTGTTTCAAGAATTAGAAAATAAAGTTTGTAAACATCAATTTTTGCAAAAATATTGTGAACAGGTTAAAAATAATCTGTCTGTTAGGCGTTTTGAGCATGTTTTAAGGGTGACTAAATTGGCTTCAGAGATTGCTATTAGCAATAAATTTTCTCAAGAAGATTATGAAGCCACAGTTTTAGCAGCTTTTTTACATGATAGTGCCAGAGAATTATCTAAAGAAGAGATGTTTAAAAGAGCTAAACCAGAAATAAAGGCCGAGGAAAATCATTTTATGATGTTGCATGGTAAAGCAGGGCGTGAATTAGCCAAATCTTGGGGGGTAGATAATTTGCCTGTGCTCGAGGCTATTGAAGGACATGTTTTAGGTGTGCATACCACAAATAAAATAGCTATGGCAGTTTATATTGCCGATGTTTCTGAGCCAGGACGTGGCGTAAATAACGAGATTAGAGAATTGGGCTTTACAGATTTATGTGCTGCATATAAGCAAGCAATAGCTATAAAAATAAACTACCTAAAATCAAAATCAAAAGAGATACACCCTCATACCCTTAAGATTTACGAGGAGATTTGTGACTTTAAATAGAGCAAGATTAATACAAGTATTGGGGCTTTTAGTAGCTGTTTTTGGGCTAGTAGGCTATTGGACCTACAAAGAAACTCCAACTCAGATAAGCCAAGACCAAGCTTTACTAATTGGAGATACTTGTGACAAGGGCAAGCCAATTAACTTTGTAGTAGCTGGTCGAGATATTCTTTATAGTAGGCTAGCAGGCAAAGAAATAAGAGATGCTAATGGACGAGTAATTGGCCGTGAGAGTGCAGCCAGAGGCAATGCCTTGGGTACTAATACCGATACGATTTTATTTGTAAGTATTCTTTGCAATGATATAAATATTATTGCCATACCCCGTGATGTTTGGCTTGATCAATGGGTAACAAAAATTAATTCTATGTATTATTACAAAGGTGCTGCCGGGCTAAAAAATGCAGTTGCCAACATTATAGGCTTGCCCATTGACTATTATGCTGTTATAAATTTAGATATTTTTGAAGATTTGGTTGATGCTTTGGGTGGAGTTGAGGTTAATGTTCCTTATAATATGAACTATGTAGACTATGCAGCTGGGCTTAATATCCACTTAAAAGAGGGGCCACAGTTGTTAGACGGAAAAAAGGCTGCTGACTTTGTACGTTTTAGACGCACTGAGCGCGGAGATTTTGATCGTCTTGATAGAGTTAAAGACCTAGCATCAGCGATGCTTAAAAAAATGAAAGGCTCGAGCCTAGCCACAGCTACAAAAATACCAGAAATAATTAAGGCATTTTATAAAGATGTTGAGACAAATGTTGATTTGACGGTTTTATTAGATTTAGCAAAAAATGTGAAAAATTTAAAAATCAAGGAATCAGTTACTTTACCTGGTGAATATACCTATGTTGAAGCAAGTGATGGCACCAAAATTTCAGCATTAACAATTAACCCTAGAGAAGTTGAGAAAATTGTAGCTAACACATTTGGTGGTGAGGCCAGAGAGTTTGCAGATGCGCCAGATATTACTTTGCTAATAACCAATCGTAGTGGTGAAAAAGGTCTGGCAGAGTTTTATAAAGAAAGGTTGATGGCAATGGGGATTGTAGAAGATAATATAATTACTCGTGAGTCCTCATATGACCCTAGTAACTCAAAGATATTAGATACGCTAGATAGCCAAAGTGAAGCAGCTTATTTTGTGAGTTTGTTTGGTCTGACAAAACAACAGGTAGACCATATTGACTCGAGAAAAGTCGATCTTGAACTAGTTTTAGCAGCAGATGCCATAGACACAGTATTAGGTCAGCAATTTGTACAAGCAGGAAATTAAAGAAAGGGTGAATAAAATAGCAATAGCAAAAGAAGTACAGTATATAGTAGACGCTTTAGACGATAAAAGAGCCGTAGACATAGTAGTTTTAGATTTAAAAGAGGTTTCTGAATCATTAGAATATTTCATTATTGCCTCGGGTGAGTCTAGCTTACAGATAAATGCGCTCGAGCAACATGTAAAAGAGCATTTAAGAGAAAACGGTTACCGAGTAAATGGTATAGAGGGCCCTAGCCAAAAATGGATTTTGATGGATTATGGTTTTACCGTTGTACATATTATGAGCCCAGAAGCTCGTGAATTTTATGACCTAGAAGGTTTGTGGGCAGATGCTGAGAGTTTGGAAGTTGTTCCTAATTAAGAATAAGGAAGATAGAAGAAAATATAGGAGTTTAAGAGAATTTAGCTAATTAATGGCTGTTTTTAAATTGTGGACTTAGTGATTATTTTTTATAAATTGGCTTTGTAACTATGGCTAAACACTGGTCAGAGGATATTGCCAAAGAATATTTGCTTGAATTGGGTTATAAGTTTTTAGCCCAAAACTACTATATTCGAGCTGCAGAAGTAGACCTTATTATGAAAGATAACGAGGTTTTAGTTTTTGTAGAAGTAAAGCAACGCAAGACTATAAACTACGGCAAACCTGCCGAGATGATAAATATGGCCAAATTAGAGCGAATGCAAAAAGTGGCTTTGGATTTTATGTTAAAAGAATTTAATAGAGATGATTTGTTTATGCGGTTTGATGCAGTTTTGTTGGTTGGCGCTAAAGATGACTATAAGCTCGAGCATATCCAAAATATTAGCCTTTAAAAAAAGTTATACTTGAAAGCAATGAAAATAGCGTTTATTAGTGATGTCCATATAGGCCCAAGCGGGCTTTATAAAGGTGTACGGCGTAAACTTACCGAGTATTCAGAATTGTATATTTATAATTTTGTAAAACGACTTTCTAATGATTATGAATTTGCAATTCATTTGGGTGATTTAATCCAAGATGACGAGCGCAAGGCTGATTTAGCGAATTATAAAAATGGGCTCGAGCTTTTTAACAAGTCCCCAATTCCTATGCATCAGCTAATCGGTAATCATGACTGCATTAATATAAAACAAAAAGAATTAGAAGGATTTATAAAACAAATGCCCCTATATTATTCTTTTGATGCAAGCGATTATCATTTTATAATTCTTTATACTCAGGTTTATAAGGCCGAAAAATCAAAAATTAACGAAGAACAAAAAGCTTGGCTAATTGCTGATTTGGCAGCAACTAATAAGCCAACAGTTGTTTTTAGCCATCACTCTTTAGCTGATCAAAACTTGTTTGGCAACCCGTGGTTCGAGGGCTGGGAAGAAGCCTGTTTGCTAGAAAATAGGCGTGAGATAAGGCAAGTTTTGTTTGAGTCACAAAAAGTTATAGCAGTAGTAAATGGACATTTACATTGGAATAATGTCACTCATCATGATGCTATTCCTTATATTACGGTGCAATCTGCCATAGAAAATTACAATGATGACGGTGAGAGTGCTAATGCTTGGGGAACAATAGAAATAAAAGACGGTAAATTTAATTTGATAGTGCATGGTAACGACCCATTTAACTATGACTACGAGTTTCTTTAAGGAGTAAAATGTCAAAATATCAAAAAATAGCGGTAGTAAAAGAAATTGAATCTCCAGAAAACCCTGGAGGTTTAGAAAACAGAGTTGCTTTAATACCAACTGATGTAGCTAAAATTGTAAATTTTGGGGCAAAAGTCTTTGTAGAAAACGGTGCTGGTGAGGGCGTGGGCTTTAGTGACCAAGAATATTTAGCTGCTGGGGCAATTTTGCAATCTGGCCAAGAAATATATAAAGATAAAGATTTAATTCTTAAATTCAAAGGCCCGGCCATGCAATCAATTACCGAAATGCGCCCGACTACTACTTTATTTTGCATGGCACATTTTCATTCTTACCCCGAGCGAGCAAAACTTTTACAAGATAGTCAAATTAATGTAATAGCTATGGAAGAAGTATTAGAATCGCCAAAGTCTCAGGCTGATGAGCATATTTTAAGCCGCATTGCAATGGCCACCGCCCTAGACCCTTTCTTGGCAAACAATACTATCGGCGCTCTTGATGTCCGAGTGATTGGCTATAGTGAGCGGCTAGCAGGTTCTATGCGTCGTGCTGGCAACCGTGACCCACGTTCACTAGAGGTATTACAAGCTGATATTAAATTTGACGAACTAGAGACAAAAGGGGAGAACTCGCTTTATTATTATGATTCTAAAACATTTAGTGACCCTAATAATATCTTAGAAAAAATCAAAGCAAGTGGAAGCCATCTTTTTGATTTGGCAGAGTTTGAGCGTGATTATGGTGAAAAAGAGGTAGCAAAATACCGCAACTCTCACCCACCTTATGAATTTGGCTTAAGGCGAATACAAGCCCTGCACGAAACAGGCCAAGCGGGGGCGCGCTACGGTATGAAGCTTTTAAAAGAAAATAAACCCAAGCTGGACTTACGCAATGCCAAAGCGGTTGTATTGGGTTACGGCAATGTTGGCCGTGGCGCAATTCATGAAATATATGACCACGGGCTAAGAGCAATCCATGTTTTAGGGCGTACTCATACCACCAAGGGGCATATAAGATATTGGCTAAAAGATGCTGATATTATCGTTAATGGAGCCGAGCAACCAGCCCATTTACGTGGTAAAAACTTTTTGATTCGCAACGAGCATCTAAAAGAAATTATCCCTGATGGTTCGGTAATAATAGATTTGGTAGGCGGTAGCGAGAGCAACCGCAGCCCAGTGGAGCCAGTAATAAATTGCACCTTTTTGACCGAGCCAAGTTTTGTGCAAGATGGCGTGAGCGTAGCAGCACTTTGGGGCTGGCCGATGATGGGCTTTATGCGTGAGACTGCTATAAAATATTCTGGGCAAATAACTGATGTGTTAATTAATAAAGAAAGATTGATAGACGGCTTGGACAATTTGACGCTAAACCTAAAAAGAGCTTTGGTTTGTGGGCCGTTTGCTTTAGATGAAAAATAATAAGCTCTTAGAGGATTTATGAAAAAAGAAGAGTTTGTAAAAGCTTTTGTTTTAACAGCAATACAAAATATTGAAAGAGAGTACCCAAACTATCTACAACACTTCTTATTAAAAGAAGGCTCAAGCTGCTCTCCCAAAGACTTGCACCCAATCTTTTATGGCTGTCTAGACTGGCACTCCAGTGTGCATAACCACTGGCTGCTGGCAAAAGCAGCCAGGCTTTACCCTAGAGCAGATTTTGCCAAAGAAACAATTTTGTTTTTGCAAAAACAAATAACAAAAGAAAAAATAGAACAAGAATATCAGTACTTTTTGCCAAGGCTCGGCTACGAGTGCCCCTATGGCTGGGCTTGGTATTTGGCGCTAGTGGCTGAGCTAGCAAGCCACCCCAATAAAGATTTACAAGCTTTGGCTGATAATTTAAGCCTATTAGAAGATTTACTTGTAGCCCGTTTTACAGACTATCTAAAGACGCTAATCTTTCCAATCCACAGCGGCAAGCACGAGCAAACTGCCTTTGCCATAGGCCTAGCTCTTGACTATGCTAGGCTAATTGGTAATAAAAATTTTGAAGATATTTTAGTGCAAGAAACAATGAGCCTTTATATTGCCGAGGTTGCTTATGGCCTAAAGCAAGAACCCAACCACGGCGACTTTTTATCAGCCAGCCTAAGCGTGGCTGATCTGATGACCCGAGTATTTAAGAAAAAAGACTATAAATATTGGCTGGATAATTTTTGGCAAGAATTTGAGGATATAAACGAGCTAAAAGAAATACTCTTGCCCGTAAATTTAAAAAACCCCAGCGATGGCCAAGCTGCCCACTTTGCCGGCCTAAATATGAGCCGAGCTTGGATGCTAAGAAGGATTGCTAATAAGCTAAGTAAAAAAGACAAACGCAAAAAAATGCTAAAAAAATTAGCCAAAAAGCACTTAAAACACGGTCTACCGATTGCCAAGCACAGCGATTATATGGTCTCGCACTGGGCACCGACCTTTGCAGTTTATGCTTTGACTATTGATTAAATAAGCTGATTAATCTTTGTTATTTTCACTCATTTTTGCTAGCAAGCTTTGATAATTATTAATAAATGTTTTTGTATTTGGGTGTTTTTCACCAAGGCTTGCCATAGCAATTTCAATCGCCTGCCGAAAAAGCGGCTCCGCCTCTTTATAACGCCCCATGCTTCTAAGCAAGCTAGCCAGATTATTTAAATGAGTAGCATAACTAGGATGATTTTCACCGATAGTTTTTTTATTAATTTCAATCGCCTGCCGATAAAGCGGCTCTGCCTCTTCATAACGCCCCATGCTTTCAAGCAAGCCAGCCAGATTATTTA
>CAMZLP010000184.1 GCA_947311535.1 uncultured Deinococcota bacterium
AATTAAGAGCATGTTTTATAAAAACACTATTTATCACAACCAAGCTAGCAGCAATCAAATAAAATAAGCTATGAAAATGGAGAAACAATTATGCCTATATAGCCCGCTCCGCCTGTTACTAAAATATGCATAATTGTTTCTCCATTTTCATAGCTTATTTTATTTGATTGCTGCTAGCTTGGTTGTGATAAATAGTGTTTTTATAAAACATGCTCTTAATTTGATAGAGTCTATGAGGAATAGAATGGGGTTTTTTATAAGAGAAGTAATTCAATGGCTTGCCATTATTTAAACGCAGGAAGTGCTAGCTGATAGATTTGTCGGGGCTAAAGCCCCGATTCCGTAATGAAAAACTCGGAACCGAGGCTGAGGCCTAGGTTAAGGCAAGTGGATTGCTTTTAATATTTTGGCCTTATCTATTCTTTAAGGTTTAGATTTATTCTAGAGCGTATTCAACTGCTGCAATGGCGTGAATGATAGTAGTATCAAAAATTGCTAGTTCAGAGTCTTCTTGTTTTATTAATAAGCCGATTTCGGTACAGCCTAAAATAATACCTTCACTGCCCTGAGCTTTGAGTTTATTGATTATTGCTAAATATTTTTCTTTTGACTCGCTAGTTATTTTACCAACTACCAGCTCATTATAAATAATTTGGTGAATGATATTTCTGTCTTCTAGGCTGGGTAGAATTACTTCAAGACCATGTTTTTCAATTAATCTGCCTTTATAAAAATCTTCTTCCATAGTGAATTTAGTGCCTAATAAGCCAATTTTTTTAAGGCCTGCTTTTTTTATGGCTTTGGCAGTTGCATCAGCAATATGAAAGATGGGGATTTTTAGTTCTGCTTGCATGTCATCAGCCATTTTGTGCATGGTGTTGGTGCAAATTACTATAAAGTCTGCGCCACCATTTTCTATATTTTTAGCAGCAATAATCATTTGCTTTGTCAGCTCATTCCAATCAGCTTTATGCTGTAATTCTTCTATTTCGGCAAAATCCACCGAATACATTAAGCTTTTGGCAGAATGCAAGCCAGCCAGTTTGTTTTTTACTTCTTGATTGATAATACGATAATATTCAATTGAAGATTCCCAACTCATGCCGCCTAATAAACCAATTGTTTTCATATATTTTTGTCTCCAAACCTGATTTATTATCTAATAGTTTTGTGAGATTGTGGTAAATTGGCTTTATGAAACATGTGGTTAGTGTTGGATTAGGCTCGAGCCTACGCGATGCATATATAGAAACTGAGATTCTGGGCCAAGAAATTCTAATAGAACGTAAGGGTAGTGACGGAGATATGAACAAGGCAGCCGCTATGATTGCCGATTTAGACGGCAAGGTAGATGCTTTTGGTTTGGGTGGTACTGACCTTTTTATAATGGTTGGAGATAAAAAATATTATCTTCGTGATTCTAAAAAACTGGCCAAAAATGCAATTAAAACCCCAATTGTTTGCGGGGCTGGTCTTAAGGATAGTTTGGAAAGAATTGTTGTTAAGAGCTTAAATGATGAAATCAATTGGAAAAATAAAAAAGTTTTGATGCTCTCGGCAGTTGACCGTTTTGGCATGGCAGAAACCATAGATTCTTTTGCTAGCGAGATGGTTTTTGCTGATTTGATTTATATTTTGGGTTTGCCAATACCACTGCGAACGCTTAAATCCTTGCGTAGAACTGCCCATATAATTGCGCCAATTGCTGCCCAACTACCCATAAAATGGCTTTATCCGACGGGTAGCAGCCAAGAAAAAGAAAAAGCAGAAACCGGCTGGAAAACCAAACATTTTGCTTGGGCTGATGTAATTGCTGGCGACTTTCATTTTATAAAAAGATATGCCCCTGCTGATCTTGCTGGCAAGATTGTGCTAACCAATACCACTACTCCAGATGATGTAGAAATGCTAAAAAACCGCGGCCTAAAAACTCTTATTACTACTACCCCAAGATTTAATGGTAGGAGTTTATCAACCAATATGCTCGAGGCTGCCTTTGTAGCATTGTCTGATAAGTTTCCATTAACTAAGCAGGATTATGACGGCTTGATTATAAAAAGTGCTCTTAAAGGGGATAGGCTCGAGCTTAATTAATTGACATCTTATTTTGGTCATTATATAAGGAGTAGGTAGGGAAGCCGCTAAACTGTCTAGTAAAGGTCAAATAATTATCTCAAAACATAGTTGATGACATTTGTTTCAGCTTTTATAAGTTTTTTGGTCTAGATAATGTATATATTGCAGATGCCCATAAGTTGTCATTAGCTCTTGATTGGCACAAGGCAGGAGTAGGCTTCCCCGACGCCTTTCATTTAGTAAATAGTCAGCATTGTGCAGTGATGTATAGTTTTGATTCTGGATTTATTAGAAAAGCAAACAAGTTGTCTGCATGCGAAGTTAAGTTAGCACAATAAAAACTCAGAAACTTTTAAAAATACGAGAATAACTAAAACTTAGCTACATAAACCGTAAGGCAAACTGCATAAAATATCAAAATATAAGCCTAAGATTAAACGCTATGAATAAAACCCCTAAAATAGCAATTTTGGGAGCAATAGCAATTTTGATAGCAGCCAGTCTTTGGGGGCTAGATAGTGTTGTTTTAATGCCCAAATTATTCAACCTAGGCCTTGGCTTAGTGGTGTTTTTGTTACATCTAATACCTTTTGGTATCATGCAAACATTTTTATATAGAGAATATAAACAGCTTGCCAAATTTACTAAGTTAGATTGGCTTTTTCTTGCTCTAATAGCTATTTTTGGTGGTGCAGTTGGTACTTTGGCAATTGTAAAAGCACTCTATTTGGTCAATTTTACTGCTTTATCGGTAGTGGTAGTTTTGCAAAAACTCCAGCCAGTATTTGCAATAATAATGGCTGCTTTTATTTTAAAAGAGAAAATTAAAAAAGATTTTGCCCTTTGGGCTACCATTGCCATAATTGCAGCCTATTTTGTCTCTTTTGGGTTAAACTTGCCCAATTTTCAAACTGGTTCAAATACTATTTATGCAGTTCTCTATGCACTTTTGGCAGCCTTTTCTTTTGGCAGCTCCACAGTTTTTGGTAAAAAAATCTTACAAAAATACAGCTTCCCAACTGTAACATTTTATCGCTATGGTTTAACCAGTATATTGATGTTTATTTATGTTTTAGCTACGGGTAATTTAAACTTGTCAGCGATTACAAGCCAAAACTGGCTGATATTTTTAATTATTGCCGTTACAACAGGCTCGGGAGCTTTGTTTTTATATTATTGGGGGCTAAAAAAGCTAAAGGCAAGTTCAGCCACTATTTTTGAGCTAGCGTTTCCAATTTCTGCAATTATTTTTGACTACTTTATGAACCAAAATCATTTATCTATGGTGCAGTGGTTGGCAATTTTGGTTATGTTTATTGCTATTAGAAAAATAAGCCTTTTAAAAGACTAGCTACTTTTGCACAGGGAATAAGCTCAGTAACAAAATACTACCTTGACCGTTGGGTAGCGGTACTCGTGAAGCGGTAAATGTTTGAATACCGGTAGTGGCTCTGTGTTTTAGATTAGCAAATAAATGCAAGAAAGACTAGTAATATTTCATTATGGCCCAGTGCTAAATGGTGGGGCATAAAGCATGCCACCGTTTTGCCAGATGTCATTGAGCCCACGCGGAGTACTTATAATTGCTTGGCTACCAAAATGACGGTCATAGATTTCACCGTAGTTACCAACTGCTTTTATCATACGGCTGATACTCTTTTGCTCGAGCCCAAGCTGTTTACTAAGCCCTTCATCGTAGCGTTCAAATAGATCTCGTCTTACTAAATTAGTTTCACCCTCTATAGGCCCATCAATATTTTTTGAATTAACTCCCCATTCTTCTGCTTGTATCAGAGCAAAAATCAACCAACTAATTATTTCTTTCCATTCGCTATCGCCCTCATTTATAACAGGAGCATAGTGTTTATTATCAGCATGGAAATAAGCAGGCCCAAATTCTATGCCTAAAGCTATATCTCTTAACGCACTCAAACTAACTTCGCCAAGTAAAATATCACTGTCACCACTAATAATTGATGGAAACTGACTTTGTCCATCTAAAGGAAGATAAATAAGATTCTCGCTAGTTCCAAGTATTGCTACCGCTATGGCACGGCAAAATTCTGCACTAAAACCAATTAAGCCACCGTCAACAGTTTCTACAAAATAACCAGCACTTAGGCCACTAATGCCACAGTTTAGTTCGTTATTTGCCTTTATTTTTTCCAGTGTAGGGCTTTGGGCTAAAACCAATGATAGGCTTATTAAGATATAGATAATAGTGCTTTTCATAAGCTGCTCCTTTTTATGAGTTTAATTATAAACTATTGCACTGTGTTTTAGCTAAGCAGATATTGAAAAATGAAAGCAGTGGTAAATATATTCCAACTAATAAAACTTTTATTGTAGGTAAATTTATTTTTGAACTGATAAATGTTTCTGAGTAAGAAATAAACAAAAAAATCTCAGCCCTAAATAATTATTTTAATAAAGCCGAGATTTTTGGTTTTTAAAACTATTTATAATTAAAGCTGGTTTTTTTGGCTAAATTTAATTAACGTAAGTCAACCAATGCTTAAATTCTTCAACTTTACCAGCCGTAATATCTAAATAAGTTTTACGCATATTTAGCGCAAATGGCCCTGCTACACCGTTGCCAATATCTCTGCGGTCAAGTGAAGCAATCGGGGTCACCTCGGCAGCAGTACCAACCATAAATAATTCGTCAGCGGTATATAGCTCGTCTCGGGTAGCCATAGTTGCTTCTACTTCTGTGCCTAGCCATTTTGCGATTTGGATTACAGAATCTCTGGTAATGCCACGTAAATTTATAGAATGAGCAATTGGCATTAATATGTCATTACGCATCATGAAAATATTCTCGCCAGAGCCCTCAGCAACAAAGCCCTCTTTATCCAATAACAAGGCTTCATCAAAGCCGTTGGCCCGAGCCTCAGAATTTGCTAAAACAGAATTAATATAATTTCCGCCAGCTTTAGATTTTGTAGGCATTACGTCACCAGGGCTGCGGCGCCAGCTAGAAGTCATGAGCCTAGCTCCTTTTTTGACCGCTTCTTCGCCTAAGTAAACGCCCCAAGGCAAGGTTGCCACCATAAAGTGAACTGTATTACCACCAGGAAAGACTCCTAAAGATTCAGAACCATACCAAAGCAGTGGCCGAATATAACAAGATTTTCGCTTATTTGCTCTAATAGTATCTAAAATTGCTTTATTGATATCTTCTACACTTAAGTCTACAGGCATGCCAAGGATTTTTGCCGAGTTGAGTAGTCTTTGGCTATGTTCGCTTAGTCTAAAAACTGCCGCCCCTTGGTCAGTTTCATAGGCTCTTATGCCCTCAAAAACACTTGTACCATAATGCAAGGCGTGGGTTAATACAGAAATATTAGCCTCTTCAATCGGGACGATATTTCCATCTAAGTAAACTAAACCTGCATCTAATGAGGAAGTGCTTGAAGCTGATTTTTTTGTCATAGAAATCTCCTTTAATTATCTTTATTTATTTGTAATATATATGCCTATTTATGTTTTATACAAATCTGTACTATTTATATTTTTAAAAAGACTAGTGGGGTTATCTTTATGCCTAATCAAAATTGCAATAATCAAAGCGATACTATAGTGCATTGTTGGTAAACCCATAAAAAATGTCAGTAAAATTAGCATATAAATGCTTAAACGTAATAATATCTTTGCTCCCACAAAATCTCAACCCTATTTAATTTAATTCATAGCCACAACTATGTGTTAAAAATTTAACATTTATTAAGCATAAATACTAGCTCTCTTGTCAAAAAAATACAATAATAGCCAGATTAACTAGTAAATGCTACCAACGATAGTGTCTAATATGTTCACCGCGTTTGGCTATTTCACTCATAGACTTCAGACCAATTTCAATATGTAAATCAGCAAATTTTTGAAAAACCATATTAGCAGAGTTTTTTGTCTTAATACCATCTTTTTGCAAAGGTACATCAGATACAAGCAAGAGTGCACCAATAGGAACCTTGGAGGCAAAGCCAACGCTAAATAAGGTGGCAGTTTCCATTTCTATCGCCAAAGCACGCTCTTCATAAAGCTGTGTCTTAAAGACCTCATCAAATTCCCAAAAGCGATAATCGGTAGTATGAATTACGCCGGTGCGGTAATCTAGATTAGATTCTACTAGCATTTGAGAGACAAATTTTTGAATTTTAAAAGTAGGTAAAGCAGGTACTTGTTGAGGCATAAAATGCTTTGAAGAGCCTTCATCACGGATGGCGGCGGTAGGTAATATGAAGTCTCCAACTTTGAGTGAACGATGTAATCCACCTGTTAAGCCCAAAAATAATACGGCTTTAGGCTCAGCAGTTGCTAATATTTCTATAATAAGAGCCGCATTGGGTGAGCCAATAGAAAAATCAATAATAGAAACCCCCATTTCAGGACTATGTACTGCGTTCATGGCGGAGCCTTCAGTAATATAAGCATCTTGACAAAGTACGGAAAAACGGTCTAAATAGTGCTGAAAGTTAGTAAGAATGATTTGCTTCTGAAAATCTTCTGGAGCAGTACCAGTATAACGCTCGAGCATATTCGCGGCGATTTTCCATTTGGCTGGGTTGGCATAAATTAGATTGCGAGTTGATGACTGATCATAAGATTCTTCAGTAAAAGATACGGGCTTATTAAATGGGTCAATACTTTTGTTGTTATTCATGTAATAGACTAACGAGTTTTGTAAATAATATCAAGACTTGAGAATACTCAAAAAATAAAGTTCTTATTATTGTTTATAAAATAAGAACTTTATTTGAGCTGTTAAAGCTTGATGAGTAGAGAGAAAAACCAAATTAGATTAATTGCATTGATTTGTAACAATGGCTCCTGGTTTTGGTATTTTAAGGATACTAGTAGCTTTAATTACCGAGTTGGAGTTAAGGCAATTTGCTGCCATGAGTATGGGCACTGTTGTTAAGTGCTTTTTGGCAATACTGTAAATGGTTTCACCTTTTTGTACAGCGTAGAGCGTGTATTGAAATTGATAATCATCAATGGCAATACTGCTTTGATTTGTCGAGTTTGTATTATTAGCAGTATTGCTTGTAAGGAACAATTTTTGCCCAAGCCTTAGATTATCTGATGTTAAGTTATTTAGTTGCTTGAGACGATCTACGGTTAGATTAAATCTTTTGGACAAGCTATATAGGGTATCACCTTTTACTACGTAATAAAAACTTGCGTTATTTGCGCTGGCTGTATTTGTTGGGCTTGTAACTTGAATTGGCTGAGTAGTTGTAGTAGTTGTAGCTGCTTGGGTATTAGTTTGAATTGGCTGAGTAGTTGTAGTTACAGGAATAGCAGCTGTTGGGTTGGTTAAAGGATAGCTAGTGCTGCCATCTGCCGAGCGTATTGGCGTAGTAGTAAACGCAGGATATGGGTGGCTGCCACCAAGTGGTATTTGTTCAAAGTTAACAGTACCAGTATAGCCACAGCTTGATCTATCAGATTTGCTAGTTTCAATGTTATCTATTGTCCAGCCCCAACCCTCACTAGGCACTTGGCTTAAATTAAGGGCAGCTACACCAGATTCACCAGGTTTTAATTGGACAGAAAGCTTATCTTTGTCATAGCTATCATAAAAACCATTGTGGGCAATTCGAACAGTAATAGAATCAATATTACAATCTGAGGTATTTGTAACAAAGAAAGAAATCATAGCATTAGTTACAGTGGTACGAGCCTCTAAGTAGCTAGCATAAGGAGCCTTCTCTTGGGCTAGGCTCGAGCCGATTGCCAATAATATTAGAAGAGTAAATAAGTATCTCATAGTGATTTTAGACTAACATGCAAAGGCTTTTTTTTGTTTAAAATGCTATGAGAATGTGGTGTTTTTTACAAAACTGATTTCTCATATTTTTTACATAAAAACAGAATATAAATCTTAGGGCTAAGGTATTTTAGTAAAACTAAAACTACCAGTACCTGTTATGCCTGAGTATTGAGATGATGTTTCTTCTGTCGAGTAATTTCCATTTAGGCCAGTTTCAGATACTTTGATTACCATTTTTAGGCTAGACTTTCCATCAGAGTCGCAAATTATTTGTTTGATTTCGGTTTGCAAGCTACAAGCTACAGAAATAGCTTGATGAAATTCATCGCTATTTCGAGGTTCCGTTTCATATATATTGGCAACTATTCTATCAAGATTTTCATTGCTAGCGAATTGCCAATAAAGATAGATATAACGCTTTATCTCTTTTGGGTCTGGTGATTTTCTTTGAAAACTGCCTTCGTATTTGCCAATTGGAATGATTGGAAAGCCGGTACATATTTCGTTGGGTAATAATTTGATGGTTTGTTTGTAAACTGCTTTTGGGGCTGCTAGTATTAGGCTTACTTCGTTTGAAATTATGCTTCTTTGCGAACCTTTGGCGCTAACTGCTATTTGGTCAAAATTGGGGGAGATTGATGTTTTTGGTAAAGATGTAACTAGGGCAGTTCCTGAATTAAGGATATCCCAGCCAACGCTAATACTGTCACCCTTGCAGGCTGCATCTAGTCGTAGTAAATGGCTTGGGTATTTTTTGACAAAAAGTGAATTGTAATAAAATGGAGGGTCAATTGGGTTTCTTGTTTTTACCACCAGTTCTGAAGTTTGAGGCAGTGGGGCAGGGGTAGCCAATAAACTGGCGATACCTAAAATTACCAATCCTGCAAGAAATAATTTCCGTACTATTTGTAGCATCACTTAAGCTCCTTAAGACAAATAAGCAAGCTTAATATCACACCAATAAAACTTGCTAATACGTCCATTGTATCAAATTTGCCATAATAAAAAAAACGCCCCAAAAAACCGTTTGGGGCTAGGCCCAAGGCTATTAG
>CAMZLP010000185.1 GCA_947311535.1 uncultured Deinococcota bacterium
AAAATATTGCATGATATTTTTAATAGGAAGCGGTACTCCGCCACCCAAGGCACAAAGTGAACCTATCTCCAAAGTCTCTAATAAATCGTCAAATAATTGTGAATCGATTTTATAGTCTTCATTTTGGGCTTTGCTTACTAATTCGTAAGCTCTAAACGAGCCAATCCGACATGGATAACATTTACCACAACTCTCGTCAGCGGTAAATTTAAGCAAGTGCTCAATATATCTAATCATCGGGAAATTTTCAGGTATAGAGACAAAGCTAGCATGGCCTAATAAAAAGCCATTATCATTTAATGATTCAAAGTCCAAGCTGAGTTCAGATATCTTTTCTATAGGAACTACCCCACCTAAAGGCCCACCAATTTGCACAGCTTTTATTTGGGTTTTAAAACCTTTGCCATAGTCGTTAAAGATGCTCTCTAGGCTTGTACCCATTTCTATTTCATAAATTCCAGGGCTATTAAAAAACCCATCTAATGAAACAAGTTTGGTACCAGTTGATTTATCGCTGCCCAAGTTAGCATAAGCTTTGCCACCATTATCTAAAATCCAATGGATATTAGCAAATGTTTCTACATTGCTCAAAACTGTAGGCTTGCCGTACAAGCCATATTGGCTTGGGTAAGGAGGGCGTACTCGAACCTCGGGGCGCAAACCCTCAATCGAGTTTAAAAGGGCTGTTTCTTCACCGCAGACATAAGAGCCTTGGCCTTTGATTATTTTAAATTTAAACTTGCTAATTAGATTTTGGCTTGTGATTTCTTCAATGGCTTTTTCTACTATTTTAATAGAATTTGGATATTCACCCCGAATGTACAAAATGCCTGTGTCAGCTCCTACGGTAAGGCCCGTCATATAGATTCCAAAAAGGACCTTATGAGGATTATGCTCGAGCAAATACATATCACTATATGCCCCAGGGTCACCTTCATCAGCATTGCAGACTATATATTTTTGTTTGCTTTTTTCACTAATTACTGAATTTAATTTAAACCAAAATGGAAACCCAGCCCCACCCCGACCACGCAAATTGGATTCTTTTAATTCAAGAATTACTTTTTGAGGTTCCATATCTTTTGCCAAAGCATAAAATCTTGAAAGATTCTCTATTTTGCCTGTTAGTATCGGCGTAGTATTAGTAGCAATATTATAATTGTTTGCTAGTTCTGGTTTTTTGGCAATAATACTAGCTAATTGCTCAAAATTATTAACAGAATAAGTTTTGTCATCATATAAAAAGGCTGAATTGCTATGGCAATGCCCAAGGCAGGCTGCATGTCCAATTTCATTAGCTTGAAAATGTTTGGCTAGCTCGTTTGCTAAAGTTTCTTGAGTATTAGCAGTCATACAGGCAGTACCGTTGCAGATATGAACTTTATGTTGGCGGGCTTGGGGTTTTATAAAATCATAAAAAGAACTTGTGCCATAGATTACCGAGTCATCAATTAAGAAGTCTTTAGCAAGCTGCTTAAATTCTTCTGGCTTTGCATTTGCATGGGCCTTATTTGAGATTTCTTCAAATAAATTACGGTTTAGCTCTTTTCTTGCTGATAAAGAACGTATATTTTTATTGCTCATATTAGTGGCAGTATACAACAAAGCCTGCTTTGTAGAAGATAATTACTTGGTTTTTATAACACCGAGCTAAGTTTTAATATAGAAGCTTAAATAGCAATCTCAAAAAGATTTGGAGATATTTTAAAAATCAATAATTATTAGGTTTGCTTTTTTTTGCAAGAATATTTTTAGCACAAGTCATTAAGAATAAAGCTAGTTCAGATGCAAGTTGTTGACAAAAAAAAGGTTAATCTGTAGCTATGACAGAGGTTCAAATATTTTTCTTAGCATCATTAGTGACAGGCTTCTATCTTAGCCGTTTATTATTGCGATTGGCTCCTATCCAGTCAGAATTAGTATTAAAGACAATAATCCCAATGGTTTTGGCAGCCTTGGTAGCACTGAGTGGTTTTTTTAATTACCAAGCAACTATGCTTTTGGAAATTGTTGTTGTTATTTTGGTTTTATTGTATATTTTTGGTCCCATGATTTTAATTGCTTTGGCTAGGTCGAGATTTTATAAAATTGTTAGTCCGATAGTTAATATCTTGTATCAAACAGAATCTGCCCGCAGATCTCTCAAAAGTTTCTTTGCTCAAATTGCTTTAACTCAGGGTAATTTAGACTCTGCGGTTAGCTTTATTGATGAAAACGAAGAAAACCCACTGCTATTGGCCCAAACCTATCTTTTAAGCTCCGAGTGGCAAAAGATTTTAGATTTGGACGGCTTAGCTGCCTCAGCGGAGCAAGAACAAATCATTAATGTCTTTAAGGCTCGAGCCTTAATAGAGCTAGGCCGCTTAAACGAAGCTGAGCGGCTCTTAGAATTTATCAAGTCAAAAAAGAACAAAAGCCCAATCGTTTATAAATCAGTCCAACTCTCCGAAGCAAGGCTCTCAGCCGAAGCAGGTAGATTTGCCGAGACTAGGCAAATCTTAGAAGGTTTGCAAAGTTCTATACCTCCCTATCAGATTTTTGGGGTTTTAGCTAGGGCTGCCGAGCAGCAAGACAACCTTGAGTCAGCAGTTAGTTTGTATAAACAAGCTTATAAACTTTCTCCAGAGGTCTTACGAGAAAAATATGCTGCCAAGCTCAGGCTTTTTGGGCACAATCCACCTGAGCTAAAAAGAGCTGCTAATAATACCGCTACCTTAGCTTTATTGGCCTCGATCGCTGTAGCTTATATTATTCAGTTTATTTTAGAAAAGAAATATAATATCGCTGTTCCCAGAATGGCAGCTGGCTTTTTACTAAATATAAGCCCAGTCCCTCAAGAAAATGCAATTTGGCGTTATTTATCTTATGCCTTTCTACATGGTGGGATTGTGCATTTGGGCTTTAACCTATGGGTATTATTAGACATCGGTAGCATGTACGAAAAACGCCGAAATTGGGCTTATATGCTGGCATCTTTTGTTTTGGGTAGTATTATGGGCGCTGTATTAACTGTTGTAGCCGAGGGTGCTATTGTTAGTTTTACAGGCTCTGCTCTTAAACAAATATTGCTAGTTGGTGCGTCAGGTGGAATATTAGGCATTGCCGGGGCCTTGTTAGTTGATGCTCGTTTTGCTAAAGATGCTCAAGACAAAACTTTGGTAACTTCGCTAATGCGTTGGATGCTTATGATTACGGTTTTTTCTTTAGTGATTCCCAATGTTTCTTTATGGGGGCATTTGGGTGGTTTTCTTGGTGGTATGCTTTGGGGCGGAGCTAGTCTGAGCTTAAATGAAAACAAAAATACAATTAATATTGTGGGCTATGTTGCCATAGCCTTGATTCTTTATTCTTTAATAATGTCGGCTCGAGTCTTATTGGATATAATATGAAGCCACCTAAATCTGTGATATGTGCTAGAGCTTTAAGAGATAATCTTGAATTTGCTCGAGCTAGTTTTTTGCTAAGCCAAGAAGAAATTGATTACAATCAAGAAATGCATAATCGCAAACCGCCAATTATTGGCTGGTCAGTTAGGGGAGAGGCTTGGTTTTGTGAGCTTCATATAGAAGCTGCTAAAAACAACAGCTACCTTAGCCTAAGCGAAGCTATTGAAATAATAAAAAACAGCTCTGCTATATTTATAAGCAGAGCCGAATAATTTAATTTTTAAGAATGCCTTTAGAGCAGTTTTTAGGCCACTCTAAAGAAAAGCTTCTATTTATTTGATATAAATATCCTGACCAGTTTTATTTTCACTTTCAGCTAGACTCACATTTATAGTGCCTGATAGGTCTAAATTGCTGCCACTAGCATCAGCTTTTACAGAATATGTGCCAGCTTTAAGATTTGTTAGATTATAGTTATTTGAAGTCCCTGATAAATCCAAAGTTACTTTATCAAGAGCACTATCGTTACTGTTAGTAGCAGTTACAGTTACCTCATCACCAGGACCTGGTAAACCAAAGGCAAACTCTGCTCGTATTACACCTTGACCATACTCAGCACGATTCATATAGCTAGAATCGTAGTAAACAGATGCCAGTAGTTTTTGCTCTAATTGTGTCACAGTTAAACTAGGGTTTTTACTCAATATCAAAGCAGCTACCCCAGAAACTAATGGCGTTGCCATTGAAGTTCCTATCTCTGGACCATAATCTCCCGAAGGAATAGTGCTCAATACTCCATAAGTACTATTGTTAGAACAAGCTGCTAATGCACCACCACCAGCAACAAGATCTACTTTACCAGGTCTTTGAGCTTCTTCCCATTCTATATAGTTAGAAAAACAAGAACGCTTAAATTTTTGATTAATAGAACCGACACCAATTACATTGGCCATGGCTGCAGGGCTTAATAATTTTTGGTTATTATGACCATTATTACCTGTGGCAGCAATTACTAAAGCAGCTTTTTGGGTTCTTACTTCATTTATGGCATCTTGTACGGCTTGGCTAAAGAATGCTCCACCAGCACTAATATTGATTATTCTGGCAGGATTAGCATTTACGTTAGTATTTGCAACAGCTAGGCCTGCTGCCCATCTAATAGAATGGGTAAATACATTTGCATTTGTTAAACCTGCTCCAGCATTATTGAATATTTTAATAGGGACAAGTTTGACTTTATTGCCATAAGCTGCTCCTGCTACACCTTTGTTATTGTTGCCTTCAGCAGCAACAATACCGGCAACGTGAGTACCATGTTTATTAGCTACTGTGCCATTGTTAGGGTCAGTATCGTATATACCATCTTGACAGCTATAGTTATCAGGGTCAGTATTGTTTGCTTTGGCACAAAAATCCATGCCTGGTAAAAACTTGTTGACTAAGTCAGGATGACTTAAATCAAAGCCAGAATCAATAACTGCTACAACAACACTATTGCTACTGCCGTTTTCAGTTTTCCAAGCAACTGGTAAGCCAGATGCAGCCATATTCCATAGGTCGGCAATTTTGGTATCATTTGGAATATCTAATAGTTGCATATAATAATTTGGCTCAGCATATCTAATATTCGGATCTGCTGAGAGTAATTCTGCAGTTCTTAAAACATCCGCTCCATTTGCTATTTCAATTAAGTCTGCTTGATTTGGTAATGCGGATTCTATAACTTTAAAGTTATATTTTTCTGCTAGGTCTTTTACCATGGCTTGGCGAATTTGTATTTTATCTGCTAAGGCAGCTGTAGAAAGATAAGCCTCATTATAAGCAACTAATAATTGACCTTCTACAAAGCCTAAGTCTTCAACTGATTGAGTTGTTAAGCTAGCACCATTTAGTGAATTTGTTGAAATAGATATTAAATCATTATCTGTTGAGATAATACCACTGATGCTGGCATTTTCTGGATCGATATTAGCTTTTAGAACACTAAGACCTAATTTTATTTCACTATTTTTACCACCACCTGTACCTTTAATGGTTATTTCGTAGCTACCAACAGGAGTTGCCGCAGTTGTAGTTAAGGTTAATTCTGAACTTGTTATAGTAGGGTTTGGGTTAAAATTAGCACTTACTCCAGTGGGTAGGTTTGTAGCACTTAGCGTTACATTAGAAGCAAAGCTACCAGATTTATTGATACTTACGGTTAGAGGCTTTGAACTAGCTTGTTTAATTTCTATACTTGATGGATCTAAACCTAAGCTAAAAGTTGAAGGGTTATTGAGGTTAATAACTTTGAGTTTTAGTTTTGTTTCACTGACTATGCCACCACTTTTACCACGCACAGTTAATTTGTAGTCACCCGCTGCTACAGTATTATCAACTGATATCGCTAAGTTCGAGCTATTGCCAGTAGTTGATTTAGGGTTAAAAGTACCAGTTATACCGCTAGGTGCACCAGCTAATGTTAAGGCAACAGTGCCTGTAAAACCACCACTGCGATTGATTTTTATTTCATAAGTACCACCATTGCCTGAGTGTAACGTTAAGTTATCAAAAGCAGTAGAAAGTGTAAACTTGCCATTTTGCTGTTCGTCAACTTGACCAATTACATCATAAAGAGTTGGTCCACCATCATAGTCAACTCGTAAAGTTGAGATATATCTACCTGGTTTTACTCCTGGCTTTACAGTTAATTTAATATCATCAGAATCATTAGCGCTGCCTGTTTTACCTAGGTTTCCAGATAGATGGTCAATTGTAAACCAGCTGCCACTTTGAGGGTTATTGTTTTCTGGGTTATTTATTACGCTAATTGTCCAAGCTAAAGCTTTTGGACCAGTGTTGGTTAGAGTAAGAAATGTGGAATCGTCACCACCTAAAGTACTAGCCTCGGCAGTAACGGCAGGTTGACTAATCTTAATAGTTTTTGAACTTGTGCCTGAAGCACCTTTGTCATCTGTTACCGTCAACTTTACAGTGTAGCTACCAGGAGTTGTATATTTATGCTTTGTTGTACTCCCAGTTGTTACATTGCTATCACCAAAGTTCCAACTATAGCTAACAATATTGCCATCGCTATCATTGGAGGCACTAGCATCAAAGCTAATTTGAGTACCAGTAGTTGCTGTTGTATGCGACATTGTAAATTTCGCAGTAGGGCTATTATTCTCAAACGGATTGCCTGGATTTGGACATGCCGTAAGAAAAACGGTTATTAATAAAAATATAAAAATAAATCTCTTCATAAGAATCCCACCTTAAACTAGCTAAACATGAGTTTGCTAAGCTAGGCATTTATTTTATATTAATTATGCCTTAATTATCTTAATCTGGATTATAAAACTTTAATCAAATACTTAGTTTCCACATTGACTACTTGCCCCCAAAGCCTTATCAGCACAAACTATTCCTACTCCGTATTCAGCTTTACTCATTTCATTTGTTTTTAAAGCCGAGCTGAATAGCTTAGCTTTAAGCTCTTGAGCATTTAGACCAGGGTTTTGGCTGAGGATTAAAGCTGCCACGCCAGCTACAAAAGGTGAGGCCATAGAAGTGCCAGACAAACAACCGTATTGATTATTAGGAAAGGTACTGCGAATGCGCTTGGTATTGCTGCAGTTGGCATCGTTACTAAAGCCACCCGGAGCCATAATATCTACGCTTGGGCCAGTTTTACTATAGTTGGAAAAGCTGCTTCGGCTTCGATTTTGGTCTACTGAACCAACGGCAATGATATTATCATCAGCAGCAGGGTAGAGGATCTCGTTGCTTAGGCCGCTGTTACCGCTAGCTGCAAACATAATTACACCCTTGGCTTTGGCTCTTTTAGTGGCATCATTTATGCTTTTTAGCTTATTGCTAATGGCATTGCCAGATGCTCCAACACTCATATTTAATATTTGAGCTGGATTAGGGTTTTTACCAACATTAGGTAAATCTATACCCGATGCCCATAAAATTGCATCTATTAAATTATCAATAGTGCCGTTTATACCAGCATCATCAAATATTTTGATGGGTAATACTTTTACCCCACTGCCATATGCTACGCCAGCTATGCCAAGATGATTATTACCAATTGCTGCTGCAATGCCTGCCACATGAGTACCATGTTCTGATTTACCACCGTTTGATGGTCCAGGATTAGGGTTATTGTCTTTGTTGTTAAAATCGCAACCAGGGAGCATTTTGGTGGCTAGGTCTTGATGTTTGGTATTTACGCTACTATCTATAATTGCAATAACTACATTATTAGTACCAGTTTCTATATCCCAGGCAGGCTCGAGCCCAAAGTCCTTAAGATTCCACTGTTCAGCATACAAACTGTCATTAGGTGTGCTTAAAAGCTCCAAATAATAATTTGGCTCAGCATATTCTATACGCGGATCTTGTTCTAAGATTTTTGCGTATTCTAAGGGGTCTTTAGAATTTGGTATTTTTACTAAACTCGGGCGATTATTACTGTAATCTTCTACAGCCAAAAGCCCCAAATCCAAAGCAGCTAGGTCAATATTTGCCTGACTATTTAGGCCAGCATTATCTTTGAATTTCACTAAAAGCTCATCTGCGACATATGCTTTATTTGCTTGCTTTTGGCCTTTCTCAATATTATTGTTTAAGTCCAAGCTGCCACAGGTTTTTAAACCGCTATTAGAACCCGTTGGGCGATAAAAAATGCGTATAATTTTACTGACATCATTAGAGCTAATATTTATCTCTTCTACAAAAGCTTTTTTTGCATTTATAGCTGTCTGAGAGACTCTGATTTTTATCTCAGTCTTCTCAGCAGATTTTATTTCTCCAGAAGATATATTTACTACAATATTTCTTCCACTAGTCAAGGACCAGTGCAATACAGAACCATCTTCTCCCATGTTTCTGATTAAGACCTGATTTAATGTCTTATTTTCATTCATACCAATATGGCTTTTGTTAACAAAAATAAACGGTTTTGAAGTTGTTGGAATTATTGAACATGCTGTTACGCCCAATAATAAAACTAACCCTAGTATAAACTTTCTCTTCATAATTGCGACTATATAAATTTTTATTAGTCGAGCTTGTAATAAATTACTCTATATCGAGCTAAAGGGGTTAAAATCACTTATGGACTTAAAAATAGCAAGAAAAACAGCCCTTGTAACCGGAGCATCTAAAGGTATTGGCTTTGCAGTTGCTAAAGGTTTGGCCGCAGAAGGTGTGAGAGTGATTATGTCTTCTCGCAATGAGCTCAATTTGCAAAAAGCGGTAGATGATATTCGCTTAGCAGGTTTTGAAGCTTTTGGAATTGCCGCTGATATTAGTAAATTATCTGAGATTGATAGGCTTTTTGACTTAACTAAGCAGCGTTTTACTGAGCCCGAAATTTTACTTGTTAATGCCGGAGGACCACCTAAGGCTCGAGCCCAAGACCTAGATGAAGAGCTAACTAAACTCGCTTATGAACTCAGCCTAATGCCGAGTATCAGGCTTGCTAACAAAGCGATTGGAGCTATGAAAGAACGCAACTGGGGCAGAATAATAAATATTACCAGTATTTCGGTAAAAGAGCCGGTTGCTAATTTAGCTTTGTCAAATAGCTTTCGGGCTGCCGTAACTGGCTTTGCCAAAACCCTAGCTAGCGAAGTTGCCCAATACGGTATAACTGTAAATAATGTGGCTCCGGGCTATACAGCAACCGAGCGGCTTATGGAGCTATTTACAGATAAGCAAGCTTTAGCTGACTTTAGCCAAACAATACCAGCCAAGCGTTTAGCTACTGCCGAAGAAGTTGCGGCGGCAGCTGTATTTTTGGCGTCAGAGCAGGCTGCTTATATTACTGGTCAAACATTGCTAGTTGATGGTGGTATGGCTAAGGGCTTGTTATAGGGGTAAGGTCTTAATATTTATTAAAAATCTTTTTCACCTCGTTTTAGATACGGATTTTGCTATAAATATGCAATAATGCCAGCTAAGTATTAGCCGATTATCAAGCCTGAAAAAATTACATGCAGTCTATCTCGATCACAACAATTTTAGCAATGTTGATGCTCTCAAAGTTTTAATAAATCTTAAACAACTAAGGCAACAATATTTCTACTATTGTTGCCTTAGTTGATAATTCTGGGTTTAGTGGTTCTGGTGATTTTGTTACACTCGAGCAAAACCGTTTAATTTTTTATCCATTTGCAGCCGATAGCGATAAACCTGATATTGATAGCTTAATAACTAGAGGAGTAAATGTTAGCTTTTCACCTCAAAGACTTCCTAAGGCTTGCCCATAAGTAATTTAAAAGATTGATATAGGCTAAATGATAAAGGCTGGGATTTAAACCCTAGCCTTTATTTTTATAAATTAGTTTTACCATCAATAATATGAACATCTCGTTGCGGATACGGAATAGAGATACCAGCATCATCAAAAGCTTGTTTTATATTTTTGTGGCTGTCTAAGTAGACATCCCAATAATCATCTGGGCTGACAAATGGCCTTACCCAAAGGTCTACCGAGCTAGTTCCATGCCCACCAACTGCTACGGTGGGAGCAGGGTCTTTTAAGACTCGAGCATCATCATTTAAAATCCTATTGATAATTGAAATTGCCTTATCGATGTCATCATCATAACCAATGCCATAAACCATGTCTAAGCGCAGTTTACCATTCTCTGATAAGTTTTTAATCACATTACCAAAAATATTTGTATTGGGCAAATAGACTGCAATATTATCTGGGGTGGTTATTTGAGTAATAAATAAGCCAATATCTTTTACAATGCCTAAGTTGCCATCTACTTCTACTAAATCGCCAAGTTTAAAGGGCCTAAGAGCCAAAAGCATAATGCCCGAGGCAATATTGCCCAACGTACTTTGTAAAGATAAAGCGATAGCCAAACCAGCAGTTGCTAATAAAGTAGCAACAATGCCGCCTAAACCAAAGCGGTTTAGAATTATCAATAGAGCTAGTACAATAATCCCACTACGTGCGACCCTTGCAATTACCTGAGCTACGGTAGGCTCGAGCCCAATCTTAGTAGTCAATCGTTTTATGCTTCGGGCAGCCCAATCTGCAACTATAAAGCCAAGAATTAAAATAACAATAGCGATTAATATATTAATACCATAGCTAATTATTTTTTCACTCGGAAAGCCAAATATCATTTTTGGGATTGTAGATTTATCTCTGGCCTCTTGAGCCAGAGCAAAACCAAATAGATTAAAACTTGCAAGTAGTTTCATTTTTACCTCCTTGCTGTAACTATATAATTTTCAGCTAACGTTTTTATTAGCTCAAAATTAGATCTATGAAAATCACATCTAAGCTCTATATTTTGCTAGCTTTTAAGGCTTATTTACCTAATAGCTCTGCATAGTCTTGACGAATACTGTATAAGCTGCTATACTTATCTTTATACGCACTTGAGAAAGTGCTTTTTTTATTGCCAATTTTAGACTAAATTCTGTTCTTTCGTTTACGCAAGTAGCGAGCTATTAGCAAACTAAAAAGCAACAAAGCCATAGAACTTATTAGGTAGTAGATATTTATTTTTATGCCGCTAAAATTAAATTCATCATCTATAGATGCCCCAGCCAATACAGTCATAGCAAGCCCAGGTAAGCCGCCAATTGCAGTTGCCAACAAAAATTGCCAATAATTTATTTTTAAAAAACCTGCACTATAATTAACCAAATCTCCGGGGATAAAGGTCAATCTACTAATAAGTACCGATTCAAAGCTATTATTTTTAAGCCCTTTAATGAGTTTTGGGCTTTGAGGGTTATCAAATTTATTTTTTTGAGCATAAAATGCAATGGCAAAAGCTATAGACGCTGAAACAGAGCTAGCTATAAGGGCATAAATAATTCCCAAAACTGGGCCAAAGAGATAACCAGAAAAGGCGCTCAAAATGCTAACGGGTAATAAGAGTATTGGTCTAATTATAAAAATGGCCATTAGTAATAATGGAGCTAAGCTATGCTTTGCTATATTTCTTAGGCTATTTTGCATTAAATCATTTATACTTTGATTAGTTAACAGAGCATAGAAATAGCTGGCAGCTAAAATTGATAGCCAAATAAAAATACTAATAACTAGCTGTGATTTCTTTGGCATGTTTTAGTTTAACAATTTCTAAGGTTAAAATAGTTCTATGAAGCTTGTGCTAACTAATGATGGTTCAAAAACACTTTTTTCTAAAGAATATAATCAGACTTTCCATTCTGATAGAGGGGCCTTGGCCGAATCAAAACATGTTTTTTTAGAAACTTCTGGGGTTGCCCAAAGACTACGAGAAGCTAAAGCTACAAAGGTTTTAGAAGTGGGTTTTGGGACTGGTCTTAACTTTTTTTTGACAGCGGATATGGCATTGCAATATGGGGCAAGTTTAAAATACTTTGCGCTCGAGCAAAACCTCCTAAGTTCCCAAATAATCAATTCTCTTGAATACAGCCAATACTTAGTTAACAAAGAACTTTTAAAATCTTTTTTGGAATATAGAGAAAATATAACTGGGTCTTTTGAGTTTGAGGGGATTAGGCTCGAGCTAAAATTAGCTAATGCCCTCAAGCAAAAACTACCCGCACAGTATTTTGATGCTATTTATCAAGATGCCTTTAGCCCCGAAGAAAACCCAGAACTCTGGACGAGCGAGTTTTTAACTAAGCTAAAAAATAGCCTTAAGGCCAAAGCTAAGCTCTCTACTTATTCGGTAAAGGGCGAAATCCGGCGCAAGCTGATAGCTTTGGGTTTTGAGGTTCAAAAACTACCAGGCCCTAAAGATGGTAAACGAGAAATATTGTTAGCAACACTAGCCTAAAAGCGTAATAACATGTTACACTATTTTCAATATTCTTTTGGAGGTTTTTATGGCTGATGTCATTTTGGAAAACGTGTATAAACGCTTCGGCGACTTTACGGCAGTAGAAGATTTTAATCTACACATTAATAACGAAGAATTTATGGTTTTTGTAGGACCTTCGGGCTGTGGTAAGACAACCACCTTGCGTATGATTGCAGGTCTAGAAGACATTTCACAGGGTAATATTAAAATCGGTGACAGAGTAGTTAATGATGTACCACCAAAAGATAGAGATATTGCCATGGTTTTCCAAAACTATGCTCTTTATCCGCATATGAGTGTTTATCAAAATATGTCATTTGGTTTGCGTTTGCGCAAAACTCCAAAAGATGAAATTGACAAACGAGTTAAAGAAGCTGCTGCTATCTTACAAATTGAAGAACTACTTGACCGTCGTCCACGTGAGCTATCAGGTGGGCAGCGTCAGCGGGTTGCTTTGGGGCGTGCAATTGTACGTAAACCAAAAGTGTTCCTGATGGATGAGCCACTCTCTAACTTAGATGCTAAGTTAAGGGTAGAAATGCGTGCACAAATTTCTAAGCTACACCAAAGCTTAGGCGTAACCACAATTTATGTTACTCATGACCAAGTAGAAGCTATGACCATGGGTACTCGTATTGTAGTTATGAAAGATGGTCTCATTCAACAAGTCGATTCACCAATTAATCTCTATGACAAACCAGTCAATAAATTTGTTGGTGGCTTCATGGGTTCACCTGCTATGAACTTCTTAACTGGTACCGTAAAAGATGGCATTCTAACTTCTGAACATTTTAGTGTTACACCAGATGCCGCACTAAAAGAAAAACTAAAACCTTATAATGGTAAAAAAGTATTTGTAGGAGTTCGCCCAGAAGATTTATTCTTAGTTGGTGAGACCGAAATTCCAGAAGAAAACCACAGTGTTAAATCTATAGTAGAAGTAGTAGAACCGCTAGGTGCCGAGACGGTAATAATTGCTTCTGTGGGTAGTGACCAAATAGTAGCAAGGTTAGACCCACATGCCCAAGTGAAAGCTGGCGACAAAGTTACTCTCATCGCCGATCCAGAAAAAGTACAAGCTTTTGACCTAGATTCAGAAACAAATATCCGTTTTACTTAATAATCTAACTTAGAAGATTTAAAAAGGGTGACTGTAAAAGTCACCCTTTTTTATAGCCATAAAAACATAAGAATTAATTCGTATAAAGTTTTGTAGAGGTAGTGCTTTGTGCCTAGCTGCTTAATGGATGTTGACATTAGTTTTTAATATCAAACGAGTGAAAAGTCGTAGATTGCTAAACTCTAAATGATGGACATGCAAAATAACTTGGGAAATAGGTTTTATAAGAGAAATGGTTCATTGAGTTTAACGGCCAAGTTATAGTGTCATTCCTGTCACTAACGTAAAGGATAGTGCCAAATATAGGGTTTTTTGTCACTGTCATCTTATCTAGATTAGGTAATATTAGCTAAATCGTAAACATTTTATTATTTAAAGGACAATTTAACTGTTGAAGAAACAAGAAAATTTCCATTTACAAACTTTATAAAACAGCAAAATTAAAGATTTTTCTAACTTTCCCAATATTCCTTTATATTCTTCTTTATTTTGTAATTATAAGCATAAAGCCAAATCTGACAAAACCACTAAGCCCTACATCCAGCGTTTACGGCGTTTATAAGATTTTATTTCTTTAAAAGATTTGCGCTTGCCCTCGCTAACGCCCATATAAAATTCTTTTACATCAGGGTTGTTTTTTAATTGCTCGGCAGTGCCTTCCAAAACAACTTTACCTTGCTCCATTATGTAGCCATAGTCAGCAATGCCCAAAGCAATAGAAGCATTTTGCTCTACTACTAATACTGTTGTGCCTTCTTGGTTTACAGTTTTGATTCTTTCAAAAATATCTTTTACTAATAGCGGTGCTAAGCCTAAGCTTGGCTCATCTAATAATAATAGTTTGGGGGCAGCCATCAGGGCACGGCCAATGGCAATCATTTGCTGCTCGCCACCACTGGTATAACCAGCTTGCTTGCGTCTGAGGTCATACAGTTTTGGAAATATTTCATAGATGTGCAATAGGTCTTTAGCGATTTGCTTTTTATCAGTTCTAGTTATAGAACCAACTCGCAAATTCTCTTCTATTCTTAAGTGCTTAAATACTCGTCTGCCCTCGGGTACTTGCACAATGCCAGATTTTACAATCTTTTGCCCGCTAGCATTTTGAATACTCTTGCCTTCAAAGCTAATAGAACCAGCTTTAACAAAGCCATTTTCTGGTTTTAATAAGCCAGATATTGCTCGGAGGGTGGTGGTTTTACCAGCACCATTAGTGCCTAATAAGGCAATGATTTTACCGCGCGGTATTTCTAAACTAACCCCACGCAATACCTGAATAATGTCATGATAGACAACTTCAACATTATTTACATCTAATTGAATTTCTCCTAAATCAGATGGTCTGCTAGGGCTGATTACTTTTGATTCAGTCATAATTAGTAAAAGGGCACAGTTTTAAACTGTGCCCTTAAAAATATTATCGTGGTGGGTGAACTTGTGGGAATGTTGCAGAGTTAAATGCTTCTGTAATTGCTACAAATTTACCATCTTGTACTTGCAATAAACGCAAAGCATCTACACCGATATGGTCATCTTCAGAAAAGCTAACGGGGCCTACTGAAAATCCTGGTTCAAATTCGTTATCACCATTCATTGTTAATAATGCACTATAGAAACTTTCTTTAGTGACATCACCACTAAGAGCAGCTAAGCGAGCAGCCTCTATATAGATAGATGCTTGTAACAGACCAGTTGTATAGTTGGTTTCTTCAATTGCATCTTGGTTTCTGCCGTAGCGTTCACCAATTGTGCGTTGTAGGGTCATACCTGGTTGATTTTCATCAGGTAAATAAAAGCTTGTCGACCAGATAAAGTTTTCGGCAGCGTCTCCAGCTAAGGTAATTAAGCTAGTACCACCAGTATAGTGAGCACCCATGAACTGGATTTTGTCTAATAAGCCTAAATCTTTAGCAGAATTAAGAATTGTTGCAATTGGCGATTGAACGTGCTGGCCAATCATATACTCAACCCCAGCATTATCCCAGCGTTGTAACATGGCTGTATAGTCTAAGCCTTTGGTGGCTTCTTGCACTTCTACAATTTCAACACCTAAAATCTCAGCAGCTAAGCGAGCATCTTCCACAGGTGCACGGCCAAATGGGCTTGCATGAACAAACATTGCTACCTTAGGAGCTCCGTCGCCTTCATGGTTTTCTGCAATCCACTCAAATAGTGATAAAACTTGCTCGCTATAGCTAGTAATAGGCAAGAACATATATTCGTTATCTGGTGAGTCAATCAAACCAATATGCAATGAAGAACCCATTAGAGGAACTTCTTCTTCGGTGGTATTTACTTTTAATTGTAAAGAACCACCAGTTGCATAACCGATAAAAGCAACCATATCTTCATCAAGATATGATTCAAAATTTCTAAGTGTATTATCATTATTATATTCATCATCACGAGTTATACATTTTATTGTATAGCCAGGGACTAAATTTTCATCGTTAGCGTATTGACAATAGTCTTCTATGCCTTGTACAACATATTTACCAGCATCACTAGTAGGGCCAGTAACAGCACCCGACCAGCCAATTACAACTTCTTTTTGAGCAAATGCCGTAGTTAGGGCAAGTGCAGCTAATAAAGCTAAACTTATATACAGTTTTTTCATTTCTACCTCCAGAAATTTTTTGTCTAAATTGAACTGACCTACTTATTCTATAATACTTTTACCTCCTTTGTAATTAACAGAAAATTAATATTTAAATGGCCAACGCCAAAAATATTGCCTGAGTAATCGCCACCAATTAGCTAAGCCACGGGGTTCATAAATTAAAAATAAAACAATGATTAGCCCAAAAATAGTTGGCCGCATGGCGGTTGCTACGTCAATTGTGCTTGGGAATATAGTTTGTGCAAAGCCAGAAAACTTTTCTACAAAGGGGTCTAAAAATAGCATAAATGATGGGCCAATTAGTGAGCCAACCATAGTACCTAGGCCACCGACAATTGCCATTGCTAAAAAGTCGATGGAGGTGCTTAGCGAAAACGACTCTACAATTACGCTGCCATTGTAAAGAGCAAAAATTGCTCCAGCTACTCCTGCAAAAAAGCCAGATATTGCAAAGGCATAAACTTTGGTAAGCCCTGGGTTGATACCCATGGCATCAGCTGCGCGGTCATTGTCACGAACGGCTATTAGCGCCCGACCGTATTTACTGCGTAATATGTTTCGCATAGCTATAGCCATGATTATTAAAACAATTAGCGCAAAATAGTAAAAGAATGGGCCTATGGTTTTTGAGCCTTTTATAACCGTGCCAAAAAAATCTAATCTGGCAATCCTAATGCTACCGCCCTGATTTAAAAATGGGCTATGGCCAACCCCCCAAGTAAAAATAATTTGAAATGCTAAGGTAGCAATTGCCAAGTAAAGATGTTTTAAACGATAACTGGGTAAACCAACAAATGCACCAACCAAAGCAGCCACTAAGCCACTTAGTGGTAAAAGGATAATTATGTACCAAAAAGGAAGAGTTTTACCAAACTGAAATAAAGGGGTGGCAATGTCTCTGGTTATAGTAACTGCTGCATAAGCCCCAACACCCATAAAGGCAGCTTGGCCAATATTTATTTGCCCAGCATAGCCTGTGACAATATTTAGCCCCATTACCGCAATGGTATAAATAAATGCTAAATCTACTACTCTAAATAATTGCCTGTTCATAAATGGCATATGAGGTACTAAGGCAAGAAAAATTAGAAAGACTATTAGTGAAGCTTGTTCAGAAAATGTTGCAAAGATAGTTTGGTCTTCTTTATAACTACGGCGATAATTGCCTGATTGAATCCAGCGATTAATAGCCATTTATACCCTCTCAATTTCTACGGTGCCAAATAAGCCGTAAGGTTTTATAAGTAAAATAATAATTAACACAACAAAAGGAAATACGTCGCCGGTGCCACCACCTGGCACTATGCCATCTAGGTAACCTGTTGCTAACTGCTCGAGCACACCGATAATAATTCCTCCTATTACTGCCCCAGCAATAGAATCAAGCCCGCCTAATACAACAACTGGAAATACTCTTAAACCAATAGCAGTTAAGCTACCAAACTCGAGCCCAAACAAACTACCCACAACAAAACCAGCTGCAGCTGCACTCATGGCAGCAGTTGCCCAAGCAAGTGCAAAAACTTTTTTTACACTGACACCTACACTTAAGCTAGCCATTTGGTCATCGGCGACTGCGCGCATAGAAATACCTAAGGTGCTTTTAGTAAAAAACCACATTAGTATGGTAATAAAAATAGTGGTTATTAATATACCTACAATTTGCTCCCACTTAATTATTAGACCGCCAAAACGAATGGGGTCTGGTAAAAAGTCAGGATAGCGAGCTGGTAAAGTGCCAAATGGGGTAAAAAAGACCAAACCAGATAACAAATTAGCTAAACCAATAGTCACCATAATGACGCTGATAATAGGTTGTCCAATCATCGGCCGTAAAAAGGTGCGCTCAATACCCAAACCAATAAAATAGCTGATTAGAATAGTAATTACTAATGAAATCCAAATAGGAATATGCACCCAAACTGTAAGAGCATAAATAATAAAAGCCCCAATGGCAATTAGCTCACCTTGAGCAAAGTTTATTACGCGGCTTGATTTATAAATAAGTACAAAGCCCAAAGCAGCCAGAGCATAGATACTGCCAATTGAGATACCAGTTATTAATAGTTGCAAAAAATAAGCCACTTTAAACCTCTTTTCGAATAGGCTCGAGTATAGTCACATTAGTCTCAATAGAGCTTTTTTGCCCGTCTTGATAATTGTACTCGGCAATAATTTTGATTTTCTTTTTAGTCTCATCATAGAGGGCGTTTAAAATCTCCTTATAGTTTTCTGAAATAAAACCACGTCTTACTTTGCCTGTACGAGTTAACTCCTCGTCGTCAGCATCTAATAATTTATATAAAAGCACAAATCTCTTTATTTGCTCATCTTTTTGTAAATCAAGGTTAACCTTATTAACCTCTTCTAAAATCAAACTAGCAACTTTTTCATTTTGAGATAAATCAGCATAAGTAGTATAGCCAATGCCCATGTCTTCGGCCCATTTACCCACAGTTAGTGGGTCAATATTTAACATAGTAGTTATATAGTCTTTATTGTTACCATAGACTACGGCTTCTTTTACAAAGGGGCTAAATTTCAACTTATTTTCTATAAACTGCGGGCTAAACATCTGCCCATTTGCGGTATGCATGACATCTTTTACCCTGTCAATTATGACCAAATCATTCTCTTCATTGATAAAGCCAGCATCACCAGTCTTAAAGAATCCATCAATAAGTTCGTCTTTAAAAGCTTCTTCTAATTTGTAATAACCGCTACAAATACCATCACACTTTATTAAAACTTCACCGTCTTCACTAATTTTAGCTTCCACTCCTGGTAAGGCCACTCCAACCGAATCGGGGTTAATTTGCCCATCTAATTGAATATAAGTCAGCCCTGCGGTTTCAGTTTGACCGTAAACCTGTTTTAGGTTTAAACCCATGCCCTGAAAGAATTTAAAGGTGTCAGGGCCTAGGGCAGCACCACCGGTATAAGCACGCCTTAAACGCAAAAAACCTAGCTGATCTTTTAGTGGTCTAAAAAGAGCAAAATGTGCCCAGCGATAAGCCAAGGCTAAGCCTAAAGGCATTTTTTTACCAGCCATACGATATTGGGCTGCTTTGGTACCGGTTGCCATCATTTTTTTATAAGCCCAGCGATTAAAGCCATAAGACTCGTTCATCTTTACCCAAATTTGCGATTGAACGCCTTCCCAAATTCGAGGTGCTCCTAGCATCATATGTGGGCCAATTTCCTTTAAATCACTCATAGCTGTTTCTGCTGATTCAGGAAAGTTTATTACCATGCCAGTCAAAAGCGGTACGGCTAAAGCAAAAACTTGTTCTACAATCCAAGCGAATGGCAAAAAGCTTACATAATCGTCACCCTCAGAAATTGGATCAATTTGAATAAGTGCATTTGCCATAGATATATAGTTGTAATGACTGAGCATAGTAGCTTTGGGTTTGCCAGTGGTGCCCGAGGTTGCGCTAAAATGGCAAATATCGTCTTTTTTGCCCTTAGCCAATTCAGTATCATAGAGCTGGGGCTTTTCTTTTTCTAAAACTGCACCTTGCTCTAAAAAATTATCCCAGCTAATAAAAAAATCATCATCTAAATAATCACGCATGCCCCGAGAGTCTTCAAAAACTAAACTCTTAAGAAAAGGCAATTCATGGCGAACATCTACAACTTTGTCAGTTTGTTCTTGATCTTGACATAAAACTATTTTTGCATCTGAGTACTCGAGTAGATATTTTACCTCCTCACGAACACTAGAAGCATAAATACCTATGCTAATTGCCCCAATGCTCTGGGCAGCTAATTCCATAATTGGCCACTCTGGGATATTGTCTGCTAAAATGGCTACTTTGTCATTTCTGGCAACACCCAATTTAACTAAGCCAAGGGCAGCATGTTTGACTCTGCGCTCTAATTCTGCCCAAGTGATTTCATTCCAAACCCCAAAGTCTTTCTCACGAATGGCAACCTTGTTTGGGTTAATTTTTGCGCGTTCTTGTAATAATTGCGGCATAGTACGGTTTATATTCATATTAAGCTTTCACCGCCTACATAAGCCGTAATAACAGCTGGGTCTTTGGCTACTACATCAGGTATACCTGATGCGATTTTCATACCAAAATCTAAAACATAAACATAGTCACTAATATCCATTACCACACCTAAATCGTGCTCGATTAATACCACAGCAATATCTCTTTCAGCTTTTATGTCTAAAATAAAACGGACTATATCCTCTTTTTCACCTAAGTTCATACCAGCCATCGGTTCGTCTAGTAATAGTAATTTGGGGTCAAGGGTTAAGGCTCGAGCCATTTCAACTCGTTTGCGTATACCATAAGACAGCTCGCCAACTACGGCTTTACGATATTCTTCTAGCTCCATAAAATCGATTATGCCTTCGACATATTCTCGGTTGATAATTTCTTGATTTTGGCACTTACCATAAAAAAATAAAGACTCAAAAAAACTATATTTTAAGTGTGTGTGTCTAGCAAGCATTAGGTTATCTAATACAGATAAGCCACTAAAAAGTTCTATATTTTGAAATGCCCTAGCAATTCCTAGCTTAGAAATCTGATAAGGACTTTTGCCAACTAGCTCTATACCTTCAAATTTAATACTACCAGAAGTTGCTTTATAAAAACCAGAAATACAATTGAGTAAGCTAGTTTTACCTGCACCATTAGGCCCTATTATAGAAGTAATAGCACCAGATTCGATTCCTATTGACACATTAGTTAGGGCATTTAAACCACCAAACGATAAAATTACATTATCAATAACCAACTGTGATTTTTTTTCGCTCACATATAACCCCACGTAATTAATATAGTTTGTTTTAACTAAATTGTTTTAACTCAAAAACTAAAATCATTCTAACCTAGAAAAGTTAAAATTGTAAAAAATGCCTCTAATTGTAAAGTACAACGACTATTTTTTGGAAAAATATTTGTTAACTAATGGGCTTTTATCTCAAGCTTTATAAGCAATCTTGTTAAGATTAATAACAAAAATTAGTAATATTGTTCATATTTTGTTGCTTACGTCAATAATTTATGGGAATTTATCTAGCTTATGTGTACAACTCTCATAAAACCCTAAAAGTTCATAGGTTATATTTAAAAGCAATGTCGCGATTCAATCTTTTTCTAATTATAATAACCGTTGTTTTATCGTTCTCCTTAGCTCAAGAAGACCCAACGCCAGAACCCAAGCCTGACGCTATTGCCCCACTTGTAGAAATAACAATTCAACCGGGTGATACACTTTGGGACATTGCAATACGCTATGAAACAACAGTTGATGAGTTAAAGTTAGCTAATCAGTTAGTGAATAATAAACTAAAGCTTGGTGCTATTTTAAAATTACCCAATGGCTCAAATAGCTCTCCTGAAACATATATAGTTCAAGATGGCGATACCTTATTTGATATTGCACTTGCATTTTCACTTACAGTTGATGATTTGATTGCTTTTAATAATATTGATGGAAGTTTTATTAAACCAGGCCAAAAGATTGTACTCAATTCCCCAAAAGATGCTCCAGCATATCTTGTTGTAAAAGCTGAATCTGGTGATACTTTATGGAAGATTGCTCGCCAATATGATATTGAAGTTGTTGATTTAATTGCAGCTAATAAATTGGAATCTGACAAACTCTTAATTGGAACAGAACTTATTGTACCTGGTCGCTACGCAGCCTTAGAAGCAAAATCAGGCTCGACCCCAGATCTTGGTGGCTCAGCGGCCGCTGTTTCTATTACTGTTAGCAAAGGTGACACTCTCTGGGAAATTGCCAGACATTATGATACAGACATCTCAGCTTTAATGTCAGCAAATTCTTTAGCTTCTTCAGAGATAAAGGCCGGCCAAGTGCTAAGAATTATCAGAGGTGGTGAACTAAGCAGAGCTAAAACCGATACCACAGAGAGCCCAATACTTGCCTCAGTGGCTAAGCCCAGTGCTGGTTTTAACAGCGTAAGTAAAACTCTGAGCTTAATACCAGTGATGATTTGGCCACTTAAAGGCCAGATAACTTCAAAGTTTGGCTTTAGGCGTTTACGTATTGCTAATAGTAACTTTCATACTGGTTTAGATATTGATGGTATTACTGGTGATCCAATAAAAGCTGCGGTTGCTGGCCAAGTAAGTTTTGTTGGTCGCCGAGGTGGCTATGGCAAATTGGTAGTTATAACGGGTGCTGATAATAGGCTTTATTATTATGCTCATGCTTCTGAGCTATTAGTTCATCAGGGTGAAGATATCGCTTTAGGCCAAGTCATTGCTAAAGTTGGTAATACTGGTCGTTCTACTGGCTCACATTTGCATTTTGAAATTCGAGAGAATGGTCAGGCTATTGATCCTTTGATTATGCTCGAGCAAAATGCCATGAATCCTTAGGTAATAGATATATTTCACAGATAAAGAGAATAAGAAACAGTTATAATCTTTTGATGGAGTTGTTTCGGTGAATATATTTGTTGTTGGAGATATCCATGCCCAAAGAAATAAATTTTGGCATATTTTACAAGAAGCTGGTCTGGTTGATTTGCAAAACCGAGCCACTGAAAGATTAAAAGCTCCAGATAATAAGCTTATTTTATTGGGTGATATTGTCCATGCAAAATCAAGAGAACGCTATGCCAAAATAATAGACGAAAGTCGTTTTGATGAATTTAGCCCTTCACATTTGGTTAGAGCTGAACGATTCCAAGAGAAATTTTTAAAAGAGATAAAGGATTTTTATGATAGCCTCGAGCCTGATAAATTGACAATTTTAATGGGGAATCATGATTACAATGCAATTTATCCAGAGCAAGGCCCTTTGCGAACTGATGATATTGCTCATTTAGAATGGAAAGATATTACTAATCGTAGAATCAATCCCGAAGTTCGGGATTGGATGCTGGCCTGGCCACATGAACTAGTAATTGATGATATCCATTTTGCCCATGTCGGCCCATTAAAAGAGCACAATATCTATGACAATGATTTTTATCTTAAAAATCGCCGCCGCTGGATATATGAAGATAAAGATTTTTTGGCTGACACCCCCTATAGACTAGGGGTTTACGGCCATACGCCTGTGCGAGGTGGAGTTAATATTGCATCTCAAGGTAAGGCTATACTCTTGGATACAAATGGTAATGATAGTGAATATGCTTATCTAAAAATTGTTACCGAAGATTCACGCTATCATTTAAAAATGCGCGGCTTGTTTTTTGATGAGTTTATCCAGCGATAGATTTTAACCAGTAGGAATTTCATATTTTATAGCTAAATCAAGATAAGAGGACATAATAATTTCTAAAATTTAACCATAGAATCTCTAAACCTCATGCTGAAATCAGAGCTTCAACCCTGTTTATTGAGCTATAATTAAAGTTTTGTTTTTACCATAAGTCTTTTTTGACTAGGATTGTCAGTAGTTTTCATGTCTATAAGCACTATAAAAAAGAGTCTTTAATTTAAATGTCAATCTATAAATCAGCTATATATTTATAAAAATGAATAACCATATAAAATTATAAAGCAATAATTAAATATTAGTACTATTTTTGCTAATACTTGCTCCTAAATTTAATTAGAGCCTGAATATGATTTGTGATTTCTAGGCTAATAATTTAATTACTTGTAAATACATTTTTTAAAGTTTTAAGATTTTTTTATAAGGGCTCTAAATATAAAAAGAAGTATTGTTTTTATATTTAGTTGAACCCACGAGCCAAAGGGTTAATTGGATTTGTATAGATATCTATGAAAATTTATTCTAAATTAGCCCCCTTGGTAAATATAGATTTATGGCGAGATGATATAGCTTTTTTCAAATCAAAATTTATCTGACTAGATTAAAATTGAGATTTTTTGCAGCCCTCTATTTTTGACAATGACAATTGCACTTGACTATGTGGCTATAGTTTTATAGACTGACTAGTGTCAATTATTTGACTGCATACCTCCTCCCCTGAGGTGTGTAATAGTTGTATCACTCCATCCCAAAGGCACTGTTTTTACAGTGCCTAACTTTTTAAGTGATTCTTTGATTGTAGTATTTTAAAAAACCAGCCAATTAATTATTTTTACTTGTGTTAGAATGCTTAGACAAATAACTTAAGGATATTAAATATATGGAAAAAAAGGACAGCGTTAGAAAAATTACTACTAAAAAAACAGCAAGCACTAGAAAAACTGCTAGTAGTATAACTGCGGGTATTAGTATACCTCCTGAAATGATACCTAAAGAACTCAGAGAGAGAATTGCTAAAGCTGATAAAAAAGAGATAATAAGTGAGACTTATCCTTATAGAGAAAAAATGAGTAGTAAGGAATATGAAAGAGAGAAAAAGCTATTACAAATAGAGCTTTTAAAGGCCCAACGCTGGGTTAGTAAAAGCGGTCAGAGGTTATTACTATTATTTGAAGGCCGAGATGCAGCAGGTAAAGGCGGTACGATTAAGCGGTTTATGGAGCATTTAAACCCACGCGGTGCCAGAGTAGTTGCTCTTAGTAAGCCTTCTGAGTTAGAACGAGGTCAGTGGTATTTTCAGCGCTATATAGCTCACTTACCAACTGCTGGTGAGATGGTCTTTTTTGATAGATCTTGGTACAATCGTGCTGTAGTTGAGCCAGTGATGGGTTTTTGTTCGGAACAAGAGCACTCTAGATTTTTGCGTGAAGTTGCACCTATTGAGAATATGCTAGTTGAAAATGATTTTTATTTATTTAAATTTTGGTTTTCAGTTTCACGCGAAGAGCAGTTAAGACGTTTTTTATCAAGAGCTGATGACAAATTAAAACAGTGGAAATTAAGCCCAGTTGATATTACTTCATTGGGTAAATGGGATGAATATAGTGAAGCTAAAAAAGCAATGTTTATGTCGACTGATACAAAGGTTGCACCTTGGACAGTTATTAGATCTGATGATAAAAAACGTGCTCGTTTAAATACTATGCGCTATGTTTTAAATCATTTACCTTATCCTAAAAAGGATAAAAGAGTTTTAGGAATTGCTGATCCTAAAATTGTTGGTCCAAAGGAACAAATTTATAGTGATAATAATTGGTAAGTAGTATTTTTTAAATATTTCTTATGAAATTAAATTACCAATACTTGGTCTTTAAAAAGACCAAGTAAATATTAAGATATGCTAAAACCTGTTTAGGAGGATAGTTATGAATCCAATTAGAGAACTTACAAAATACGGACAATCGGTATATTTAGATGAGATTAGCCGTAGTATGTTAGAAAATGGCCATTTAGAGGGCTTAATTAAGGACAACGGAATTAGAGGGGTGACTTCTAATCCAGCGATTTTTGAAAAAGCAATTGCCCAATCTAATGACTATGATGAGGCTATAAAAGAGCTAGCCTTAGAAGGTAAGACAGCTGATGAGATATATGAAACTTTGGTGGTTGAAGATATTCAAAAAACCGCAGATTTTTTTAGAGAGTTATATGACCAAAGTCAAGCTAAATACGGCTATGTTAGCTTGGAAGTATCACCACTATTAGCAAATGATGCAGAAGGGACTATAGCAGAAGCTCGTCATTTGTGGCAAAGATTAGCAAGGCCAAATGTTTTTATAAAAGTCCCAAGTACTAAAGCTGGTTTAATTGCTATTGAAAAACTTATTAGTGAGGGTATAAATGTAAATGTAACCCTTATCTTTGGTTTAGAACGATATCGTGAAGTGGCTCGAGCCTATACAAACGGCCTCCAAAAAAGGCTCGAGCAAGGTGAGAGTATAGAAAATGTAGCTTCGGTTGCAAGCTTCTTTTTGAGCAGGATAGATGTAGAACTTGACCCAGTGTTTGCCGAAAAAGCCCCAGAATTACAAGGCAAAGCTGCTGTCGCTAACTCTAAAGCCGCATATCAAATTTATAAAAAAGTCTTTGCTAGTGATTTTGCTAGGCTCGAGCAAAATTCTGCCAGACCACAAAGATTACTCTGGGCTTCAACAGGTACAAAAAATCCAGATTACCCTGATTTACTCTATGTTGAAACTGTAATTGGTGAAAATACCGTAAATACTATGCCCGCCAAAACTCTAGATGCCTTTTTAGACCATGGCAAGGCAGCAAATACCATTGAAGATAATATGGCTGAAACAAATAAAATCTTAAAACAAATTGCCGATTTGGGTATTGATATGAATGATGTGGCCCAAAAACTAGAAGATGAAGGGGTTGCTAAATTTGTTAAACCTTTTGATAGTTTAATGGCAACTATCGAATCAGCTAGAAAAGCCGCTAATGATTCTTAAAAAGAGTAATCCTGTAGATTATGATGTTTTAGATATTGTAAAAAAACGTTGGAGCCCAAGAGCATTTGCCCAAAAAGATATTTCTAAAGATGATATTTTGACTATGCTCGAGGCAGCAAGGTGGACAGCATCGGCATTTAATGAGCAACCTTGGCGATTTATTGTGGCTGTTAAAGATGATAGTCAGAAATATACAAAATTACTTAACTGCCTACGTGAAGGAAATCAGGGCTGGGCAGCAAATGCCCCAGTTTTAATGCTTGCAATTGCCAAAAAGACCTTTTCAAATACTCATGGTGAAAATAAAATTGCCCGCTATGATTTGGGGCAAGCGGTTTCTGCTTTAGTTTTACAAGCTACTGAGCTTAATATTTATAGCCATCAAATGGCTGGAATCTATGCTGATAAAGCCAAAGAAGCTTATAACTTAGCTGATGATTATGAAGCAGTTACCGCAATTGCTTTAGGCTATCTTGGAGATATTGAACAATTGCCTGATGATTTACAAGCCAAAGAAAAGTCTGAACGGATAAGAAAAAGCATTGCCGAAATAACTATAGAGACGGATTTGTAAGCTTTAGTTTTTTTGTTTTATATTTTTTAGCATTTCCATGAAAGTGGAAATGCTATTTTATTTTGACTCTTGCTAATGGCCTCTTAATTATTCTTGTAAAGTTAAACCGAGATAAGCTAATATAGCTTTTTTTCTAAAATCAATCCTAAATGCCTGAAACCGGGGCTTTAGCCCTGCTCATTGAGAGAAAACTAAGGCCTTTTAAATGGCTTCGCAAGGCTTTTTAATTAGAGTTATTAGTGGCTCTTATGACAAATTGAAGCGATTTAGCTATAGAATATTTTTTAAGGATTCCAAGATTGGAATAAACTACCGTTGATATAAGTAGTCAGTGTGGCTTGGCCATTTAGTTCTATCATCTGTGATATTCCTTGACCTGGACCAAGTTGCCTCTCGATAATAGTGCGGTTCCCAAGATCATCACTTAAGTCAAGGCGAAAGTTGTAAGCATTTTGCAAAAGGTTTTGTAAGCCAATATTTTGGGGCAAAAAGTTAAAAGGAATTTGCCTTTTGTTAAACACATTAGGGCTAGCTTGAACAGATCCACCACTACCCGTAGGTGTTTGATAATTTGTTGTTGAGTTGGGGTTTACAGTAATTGAACCAGTATTATTATTTACAGGGTTTGCAGTGGCATTATTTGGTGATGTTAAATTACTAATTGGCTCATTTAAATTATATCTATTTACTACAATCTCTACTGGAGAACCTCTAAGAGTAAAGCCAGAAGGTTCATAACTGATAATTCCAGGAGCTTGATCGGGGTCGGTGGCATAGATAATATTTCCTAAAACTAAACCTCTGGAATTCAAATATGAACGCGCCTGAACTAAAGGTATACCAATTAAGCTGGGCACATCTACAACTTTGTTAGATGGAATAGAAATATTTAAAGTTACCCTAGTATGCGGGCTAAAGCTTTTACCTGCTTCGGGTATTTGGTCTACAACTTCAAATATTTGTTTTTGACTCACGCCGGCAATCTGGCTACTGATATTATAAAACCCACTAGCCCGTAAGCGTTTTTCTGCTTCGTTTTGGCTCAGGCTAACTAATTGGGGTAGGGGTAATTTAGCTGGTTCGCTACCGCGGCTTACAACAATATTTATGGTTATGTCATTAGTGATAGTTGAGCCACTGACTGGGTCTTGTCTTAAGATTTTCCCAAAATCCTCACTACCAAATTCATAGCTAATTTCACCGGGGTGTAGGTTATAGTTAGCTAAGATTTTTTCTATATCTTGAAGCCTTGCACCGGTTAATACAGGTACTCTAATTTCTGTTTTAGGTAGATTTACTCCTAAAGAAACTGACCTGCCACGTCTTACTAATTCGCCGGCTTTTGGGCTCTGAGAGCTGACTGCATTAATTGCTAAGTTGGCTTTATTTTCATTAAAGGCGATTACTTTTATGTTTTCTTGGTTTAGTAGTTGTTTGGCATCTTGTATATTCATACCTACTAAATCAGGTAGCCGTAGCTCTTCAACTTTTAAGTACCGCTGAACTGATAATATAAATAGAGCAGTTGTAGCTAATACTATTATAGCCATAAGTGCTAAGCGACGTTTACCTAAGAGGGCTGATTTTTTTTCTTTGAGTTCTAAAGAACGAACCATTTGGAAAGTTTAGCATTTTCTACTATGAGATTTTACTTTTTTGCTTGCAAAGATATACTTTTATCAGTTTTAGGCAGCTAATCTTTTGTAGCAAGGGTTTTTTTAAGTTAAGCTATGTTTCGTTATGGCTCGAGCATATTCAATATTAATTTTAATACTAATTACAAGTTTCTCGTTTTCTCAAGAAAAGCCCCTTATTATCGGTATGAAGCAATCAGCTCCTTTTACAATGCAAGATGCTAATCAGAATTGGTCAGGAATAAGTGCAGAACTCTGGGCTTGGATTGCTGAAGATTTAAATTTAAACTATGAAATCAAAATGAAAGATTTAAAGGGCTTATTAAGCGGCGTGCAAACCAATGACCTAGATGTTTCGGTGGGCGCCCTAACTATTACCGAAGAACGTGAAGAACTTTTTGACTTTACAAATAGCTTTTATAATACTGGCTTGTCTATTGCTGTGCGTAAAGAAGGTAAAGGGTTTTTAGGCATTCTAAAAAGCTTGTGGGATCCAGAATTTATAAAAGCTATTTGTAAAGTCAAAAAGTTCTTCACGTTCTTCGGTAATAGTTAGGGCGCCCACCGAAACATCTAGGTCATTGGTTTGCACGCCGCTTAATAAGCCCTTTAAATCTTTCATTTTGATTTCATAGT
>CAMZLP010000186.1 GCA_947311535.1 uncultured Deinococcota bacterium
TAACAATTCCTCTCCTTTTTGTCTAGTACTTTTGTCTTTTGAACTCTAAACTCAAGAAGCCAAATATTTATACAGAGTACAGAGAATTTAAATTACCTGAACAAGTAATTGATTTGGATATGGTATAGCATCTAAATAGGAGTTTAACTTGCCATACTTTTTCTGAATCTTAGTTTGATAGGAGGCAATCTGCGTAGCAATAACTCTATTAAAAATAGGGATAAAGCTGCTATTAAGAAATACTGCCATAAAGCTTCTTTATCGTTAGGTATTTTTGGATTATAGGTTTTTAAGTCAGTGATTATTTCACCACCACTTAGCTCAGAAATCTCAGCTAATAATGCTTTGCCATTGGCAGTTTCAAACTCGTTGCCTGTATTATCTATTAGGGTTTTGGCAACTACATCATTGCCATCAGATATGATTAAACTACTTGCACTTTGTGAGCTTGCTATATAGCCCTGATAACGACCTGGGGCTATTTGCTCGAGCACAATCTTTTGACCAGCATATCTAAGCTCTAAGTTTTTTCCGTTAATATATTCACCGTCTTTTACGGCATCAACTGTTACTTTTAGCTGCGTACCCTCGTTGGTAACATTGGCCTTGTATTGAGCTGGGTTGGCTTCTAACCAGCGTACAACTGTGCCTATAATTCCGGATAGTTCTTGCCATTTGGCAAAATTGCCAGCATAGCTGTTTAAATCGGTGGTAAGGGCAGCACTACGCCCTAAGCCTTGCCTGGTAACTGCTAATAATGCTTCACCATCTTTGGCAGAGATTAGGGTTTCGGCACTAGCTTTTATGGTGGTGGCTATATAGGCATCTATTGCAGGTGCATTGCCAGAAATTGAGATTAAAGGGTGTTTATTAATTTTGGGGCTAAAGCTACCCTCACGTAATAATGAGCGGGTTGCAGTTAAGGCTTCATCGGTAAAGATTCTGGGTAGCGTCGAAACATCTAAGGCTTCGTAGTAGCGCCCACCACCAGAAATTGCAATAGACTCGAGCCTAGCAAAATCTGCCCCATCGCCAATTGCTATTGTGGAGGTAGTTATTCCAATATCTTTGGCAAGCTTTGCCAATTCATCAAAATTAACATCTTTTTTATTACCAAATGCTTGCCCGCCACCATCATAAAGCTTGCCATCACTTAATAAAATAATATGTTTAATAGAAGCTGGGGTTTGCTTTAATACGTCTATGGCTTCTACAAAAGCTGGTTCTAAAACTGTACCACCAGTGCTTTTTATATTTAAAATTGCTTTTAGCATTTCACGCTTGCCCTGCTCGGTTGCTTTGCGGACATTAAATGCCCAAGAAGCCCTATCACTAAAAAGCATCAAGCCTAATAAATCTTCTTCATAGGCAAGCTCTACCACACTAATAGCACCCTCTTTGGCTAGTTCTAATTTGTTGGGGCGACCAGTAGCCATAGACTGAGAACGGTCCATTACAATTACCATAGCTACTAAAGGCAATTCTACCTCGCTACGCAAATCGGTATTAACTGGTAAAACATCTTCTACAGGGGTGCGGTACCAGGCACCAAAACCAAAGCTGTCAGGGCCAGCGGTCATCATAAGACCACCACCGTTATTAACATAGGTTTTTAAAAGCTCGAGCTGACCTGTGGTAAAATCTCCGGCACTTTTTCGCAAAATAATTGCACTGTAGTTAAGTGGGTTTTTAATGTCGTTGGCGCTGCCTTCTTGTACTCTAAAACCTTGTTTTTTTAATAGCTTAGACATAGCAGGGTCGTTAATGACTAAAACAGCCAAGTTTTGATTTACCAAAATGTTTACAGTTTTTGAGTCGTCATTAGTAGCTTGATCAAAGTCTGTTGCAAGCGATAGTTCTAATTCTAAATTGTCTTTAGAATCAACCTGAAAGTTAAAAGGAATTGCACTGCGGCCGGCTTTAATTTCTAGCTGGATAGGCTCGAGCCTATCCCCATTAATACTAGGATAAAGACTTATTTTGCTATCAATATCACTCTCGACTATGGCAATCGCCTCTACTTGTTCACCCTCACTGACTAATTCGGGGCTAAGCAGCTTAACTAAGCTGATATTTTCTTTGCTTTTTAACCAATAACTATCTATGGGCATATCTGGCAAAGCCAAAAGAGCATTTGCTACACTCTCGGCGCCATCTGATAATAATAATGCACGTTTCGCTCCGCTAGCGGCTACAACCTGTAAGGCTCGAGCCAAATCGGTTTGATTACGCTTTAAATGTTCTGGCGGGCTATCTCCCAATTTAGTTTCAGAAATATCAGAAGCAAAATAAAAAAACTTAGTAGCTGCTTTTGCGGGCAAACTTTGGCTTATTTCTAGGGCGCTATTACCCAAGCTATCAGAAATATCAATTAAAACTGCTAAATTTTGGTTGCTTTTGGCAATAAATGGCTGGCTAAGAGCAACTATCAATAATGCTAAAGAGAGCCTCCGCAAGAATCTGTAATCTGATTTTTTTAAGAAAAATAAAGCTACTAACAAAATTAATATAAGTGGCGAGTTAACGCTTATAGCAGGCACAAGCTAATACTAACAGCTTAATATGTTTTTTTTCTGTAAAACGATACAATATATCTATTAACTATTAAAAAAATATGCCTTGGATAAATAACTCACAATCCTTAAGACAAACTAAAAATAAGCGTAATGTTCCACTTTATATGCTCTTAAGCTCTGCTAAAATTTGTGTCGGATGAGTGACTTGAGTTATAAAGCCGTTGTTCTTATTGCAATGGCAAATGAAAAAAAAGCAAATCAAATTTTATCTCTAACCAATAACTTAGGTTTAGAAGGAATTGTGGTAACTAAAATTGAATCACTTTTGTACTATACCCGAGCTGTGGTTCCTGCTGCGCTTGTGCTCGAGCATAGTTTGGTTAAGGGTACAAAGATTAATTTGCTTTCATTACTACGCAGACGCAAACACTTATCTGATATGCCAATCATCTATTTAGGTCCTAATAATGCTAAATTACATGTTTCTGCCCTTACGGTTGGTGCAGACATATATATAGATTTACCAACCCAGCCATCTGTAATCAGTGCTAATTTACAAAGACTTTGGAGAAATAGACAAGTTGCAATTTCTCTCCGTGAAACACTAGCTCATTTGCACAAGTTAGAACTAGCTTATAAAGAATCAGAACGTATGAAAGATGATTTAACTCATATGCTAGTTCATGATTTAAAAAGCCCTATTTCTAGTGTAATGGGTTTGTTAGACCACAGTATGGAACTTCTTAAGACCGATACCACAAATGATATAGAAATAATTCAAGAGTTACTGGCTCTTGCCAGAACTGAATCACAACATTTACTAAATTTGGCTGCCAATATTTTAGATGTCAGGCGTATGAAAGAAGGCCATATGCCTTATAATTTACACGAAGTGAGTGAGCTTTCAAAATTAGTAAAAAGCTCTATTCAAGATGTCACTGCTGATTTAAGCGAGCGGGAATTTTCGTTTGTGATTCGCCCGGAAGCCGAACGACTAATGGCCGACCCCGAGCTACTCAGACGAATACTAGCAAACCTTTTTGCAAATGCTATCAAGCATTCACGACGTGGCGGTCATATAGACTTTAGAGCATGGCAGCAAGAGGATAACTATGTTTTATGTGTAAGAGACGATGGTGAAGGTATACCAGAGCAAGACTTAGGTAAAATATTTAATGCCTTTGAACAATCAAGATATACGGTCCATAGCAGATATGATACTGGTATGGGGCTTACTTTTTGTAAATTAGCAGTCGAAAAACATGGTGGCAAAATTTGGGTAGAATCAGTAGTAGGTCGGGGAAGTAGCTTTTATTTTACAATACCCGTTAGCCCTATAAACCAAACTAAAATTAGCATGATTAAAGATGATTATTTAGTATCAAGCCCAGAAACTATGACTGGGATTTATTAAAATATTGATTTATACTCTTGTTAGCAGTAAGCTAAAAAATGGTACTCAGAAATAAAATGAACAATACAGAAATAAAAAATAAATTATTAGAATTTACTACAAAAAGAGTTGTAAAATTCTTAAAAGAAAATCCTAAGCTTAAATTTTATGCCTTTGCTTTTGATTGTAATGCAGAATATGGAGAGGTAAATCTTTGCTTGAATACAGAAAGTGAATTTAAACAAACTTTAAAAAATTATCAAAAAGGAGATTCCCCTCAATATTACTAGACTAAAGAAGATATTAGGGATTTAAAATATAATACTGGAGACTGGAGCTATCAATGCTTTGAATCTACAAACGTACTTACGGAAAATGAATTAACTAATATTTTTGAAAATCTACCTGAAGATAATTATAAATCTTGGAAAGGATTTATTGAAGATTTAATGCACTTATTTTGTGAAATTCTAATTGAATTTAGAAATACTGAAATTTATAAAAAGATTCCAAAGACAGAAGATTTTATTTCATTTTGTATTGACCATGATGAAGATTACGAAAGTTTTTGTACCTAAAAGATTAGGCCAGCATCTAAAGATAAAATACAGTAAGCTAAATTATTGATAATGGTTGCCCTGAGCCTATTAAATGGGCTAGGTTATTCGTTTGGGAATTAATTTTTCACTCTATCTGTCATAAAAATTCTAATAAAATAGGAAAACTTGTGTCTTTAACTACCTAGATTTTTGAAATTTCTGATTCTTCTTAAGTCTCAATGTATGTTTTTCTAAAATATATTCCCTAAAAACTAAGAAAATACTTAACCCATATTTTAGCTAAATACTATATGAGTATTTTTATCTTTTTGTTGATTAAATATATTTGTCTAAGAATGCTATTATTAATACAAATTGAATGAATTTGCAGCAATGCATTTTGAAAGGTGGGTATTATGTCAGAAATTCGCAACGTAGCAATTATGTCACATAGTGGGGCTGGTAAAACATCTCTATTAGAGGCCATGTTATTTCGCTCTAAGATGATTAATAGTCTAGGTAAAGTAGAAAATGGTAATACTGTATCTGACTATACCGATGAGGAAAAAAATCGAAAGATTTCTATATATACAACTATCCACCCGATAGAATGGCAAGGCAAAAAATTTAACCTTTTAGATACCCCTGGCTATGCCGATTTTGCCGGCGAAATAAGAGGAGCCCAAGCAGCAGCAGATGGAGCGATTATTGTTGTTTCTGCGGCTTCTGGAGTTGCGGTTGGTACCGAGCGAGTTTGGGCATCATCTGAAGCTCGTGAGCTAAATAGGCTAATTGTAATCAATAAAATGGACAGAGATAATGCCGACTTTTTTAGAGTAATGGCAGATTTAGAGAGTTCTTTGAGCTCTAATATTGCTGCAGTACAACTGCCTTTAGGCAAAGCTGAAAGCTTTAAAGGGATTATAGACCTTGTACATATGAAAGCCTTTTCTTGGGAAGACGGTGAGCGTAAAGAGATAGAAATACCAGCTGATAAGCAAAGTATTGCCGAAGAGTATCGGGGTCGATTAATAGAAGCTATTGTCGAAACTGATGACGACCTAATGGAAAAATATTTAGAAGATGTTGAAATCAGTGATGAAGATATAGAACGTGTATTTTATGAAGCTGTAAAAGCTAATGAGTTAGCCCCTGTTTTAGTGGCTTCTGCTACCGAAGTGATGGGTATTGGTTTATTACTTGATTTTATGACCAAGACAATAAGATATGTTGAAGACCATAAATCACTGCCAGTTGTTAAAGGTGATACCCCAATATTAGGCTCTAATGGTGCATTTCTGGCTCGAGTATTTAAAACTGTAATTGACCCATATATGGGCAAAGTTAGCTATATGCGGATTTTATCAGGTAGTTTAAAACCAAAAGAAGAGACTTTGGATAGTACTAATAATCAAATTGTCAAAGCAGCTCATTTGTATCTTCCTAATGGTAAAAACCTAGATGAGGTTTCTGAATTAAAAGCTGGGATGATTGGGGCATTTACAAAAGTTGAAGAGCTTAAAACTGGTGATACAATTTGCGATCCTGAAAATATTGTCGAACTAGAAGCACTGCAATTACCATCACCAGTGATGGCAGAGGCATTGCATCCAAGAAATAGAGTTGATGAAGATAAGCTAAGCAGTGGGTTACATAAGCTTATAGATGAAGACCCGACCTATGTGCTCGAGCGCAATGTAGAGACTAGAGAGACTGTACTTTGGGGCATGGGGCATGTTCACTTATCTATTGCTATTGCCAAACTAAAAAACCGCTACAATGTCGAAGTTGATACAACAATCCCTAAAATTACTTACCGTGAAACTATAGTTGGCAAAGCTGATGCTCGTTATCGCCATAAAAAACAATCTGGTGGTTCTGGGCAATTTGGTGAAGTTGCTCTTAGAGTTGAGCCGCTACCCAGAGGCGCTGGTTTTGAATTTGTGAGTGAAGTTGTTGGTGGATCAATACCATCACAATTTTTACCAAGTTGTGAAAAAGGCATAGAGAAATCACTAGTTGCAGGAACTATTGCAGGTTATAAAGTCGTCGATGTAAAAGCCACAGTCTATGACGGTAAACATCACCCTGTTGACTCTAAAGACATTGCCTTTCAGGCAGCCGCAGGGCATGCTTTTAGAGATGCCATGCAACAATCTAAACCAGTATTATTAGAACCTGTTATGCTAATAAAAGTACGGGTGCCTGACAGATTTACAGGAGATGTAATTGGTGATCTAAATACTAGGCGTGGTCGTATTTTAGGCATGGATAATGAAGGCTCAGTTAGTGTAATTAGTGCTAATGTGCCTTTGGCAGAAGTACAAACGTATTCGCCAGAGTTGCGTTCTATGACTGGTGGTAGGGGTGTATTCTCATTGAAATTTGACCACTATTCAAACTTACCTCAACATTTGGTGGCTGCTGTGGTAGCTAAAACAAAAGAAGAAGACTAGTTTAAAATAAATTTAAAAAAGCTCTAGTTAGTATTCTAGCTAGGGCTTTTTTATTTTTTATATCAAATTTAAGAAAGATATTTCTTTTAGTTTTATTGTCAATATCAAATGAGGGGAATAGAAAGTCGTAGAATACGAAACTCTAAATTACTTGAGTTTAGAGTTCAAAAGACAAAAGTACTAGACAAAAAGGAGAGGAATTGTTACTGATA
>CAMZLP010000187.1 GCA_947311535.1 uncultured Deinococcota bacterium
GACCGTTGCCATGTCAAAAAGATTTTAGGACCTGATAAGTTAGTTTTTCCAGCATTGTAATTGCTTAAGAGCTAATAAAAATGATTTCTTATTGGCTTAGAAAGCCAGATTATAAGGCATTTTTGCTTGATAAATTATAAAAATTCTAGCTAACTGAGACTTTAGATTTTAAAGTCTTAGTTAGTTTATGGTATCAATAAACTATGACCTTAGAACTAATTGCTAATAATCCTGTTTTAAAAAATGATAGCCCGCCAATTTTATTTTTGCATGGTATGTGGCATGGGGCTTGGTGCTGGGAGTACTTTTTAAAAGACTTTGCCGAGCTAGGTTATCAAGCCTACGCGATGAGTTTGTCTAACCATGGCCAAAGCCCCCAGAAAAAAAATATAAATTTCTTAAGCATTAATGACTATGTTGAAGACCTAAAGACGGTTGTTAATAGCTTGGAGCATAGCCCAATCTTAATAGGGCATTCTATGGGTGGATTTATTATTCAAAAATATCTAGAAAAATACCCAGCCCCCAAGGCTGTTTTAATTGCCCCTGTACCACCTTATGGCGTATGGGCAGGCACTTTTAAAACAATTGCTAGCTTTCCACTAGCATTTTTAACGGCTAATCTTACGCTTAATTTAAAGCGAATTATCTCTTCTTTAGATACTTATAAAGCCATGATGTTGTCCAAAAATATTAGCGATAGTGAGGCCAAACGCTTTCATAAAAAAATTGATAATGAATCGTTTCGGGCATATATTGATATGTTGGGTTTGAATTTGGTCAATACTAAAAAAATAAATACCGCGATTATGATTTTAGGAGGTGAGCAGGATTTTGCAGTACCGCTTAAAGCCTTGAAAAAAACAGCTGAGATTTATGGAGTTAAGCCTGAAGTATTTGCTAGCATGGGTCATGACATTATGCTCGAGCCTGATCACAAGTTAATAGTAAATAAAATCCACAATTGGCTCCAAAACCCAAAACTTGATTACTAGTATTCAAGCAATTGGCTTGTTTTTGTAAACTATTCTTTGAATAATGATGTAGACCATGCCAACTAGCAATCCGATTAGCCCACCCAAATAACTAAAATTATGCATTGAGCCAACCATGATGAAATTTGCCTGATTAAGTAAATTATGGGGCAAAAACCAGTTCTTAGTACCAACGCCACTATTTTATTTATTCATTCATGCATCTATCTTGCTATAAGGGGGTTTAATACGACATCTGTTGTATTAGGAAAGATAATTTTGACCTAGTTACTGATTTTATTCGCTTAGATGCTTGTGTTTCTGGTTATGTCGACTATTTATATTGTCGGTGCCTTACATCGTCAATGCCACTTTTTTTCTTAATTTCCTAGATTATCTAAATTAATTATAGTCGTGTCGATATAATCAGAACTGTCAAGAATAATTTCCCCTTTTTTGTACATTTCTTTAATTTTCAAAAATGCATCAACTTCACTGCCTGCCTTAATCTCTACCACTCTAGATAATAATTCTTGTATTTCTAATTTAAATGTTTTCATAATCTATTTTTTTATAAACCCCCCTATTTTTAAACTCAATTAAACCTTTATCCCTTAAAAATTGCAACTGCTGTCTAATTTTATCTTTTATAAAATTATTTTTAGGATATTTTAGTTTTAATTGCTCCTCAAACAAGTACATCTCATTTAATGTAAAGGTATCTTTTTTAATGGCATCAATACATTTCATAATATCTAAAATCCAGCCTTTGCTTTCCCCTTTTTTGTTTCTCAAAAATTCTGTGCCTTTCCATTGAGAATAAACTTTCTCTTTTGAAATTATCTGTGAGTTTTTTACCAGAAAAATCCGTCCGCTTTTAGGAACCTTTGATATATCGATATTACAACCAATCCAGCCAGCACGTTTTGCAGTATCGCTTAGTGGTTTTCTCTTTATAATAATTTCGGAAGTGAAATAAAATTTGGGGATAATAAGAAAATTGGCAACTCGCCATTTTTTCTTATCATATGTAAGAAAAAAGAAGTTTGGGTTTTCATCTGAATTAATTCTTTTAATCATTGTAGAATACGCACCATCAACAATTTTGCCCCCAATTTTAATGGCATTTTTGCTTTTTAACTCAAATTGTTCAGAACACGATTTACAGTAAAAATCTGCAACTGGTTTATTATTTTCAAATTCTTCTAAATTATTTTCTCTACAATTTGGGCAATAGCTATGCACTTTAACCCAATTCTCAGTTAAAACCCGAGCAATTTGCGAATTACTTGTGTAATTTTTTGCTTTATTTATATCTAAATCTAATTTCATTTATAGTCTTTACACCTAAATACATTACTTGTGCTTCTTGTTTTCCAAAAAAGATAACATGGCATACCCCGACTTGATAGAAGTATACTCAATAATAAACCATCAAAAAACCTTGCTGTTTTATTTGTAACCTTGATTATTTTTGCTATTTATCAGGTTCTCAAAGTATTTAATAATCGCTATTAAAAAACCCCTTTCAATCACGTACTATATCTTTTTGCCTAAAACTCTGCAATTTATATATCTTCTGCTTATAGCTATATTAGTAAAGTATCAAAATGGATATTTAAAATAACGCTTGGCTATTCCTGCTAGTCTAAAGCTATGAAAGCCTTTGTTATTGGTTTGTTTTTAATAGTTTGGCTTGCATGTAGTCAAAATACTATCAGTGTGAACAGCCGTGACCCGATCGGCTCGAGCCTGATCACAAGTTAATAGTAAATAAAATCCACAATTGGCTCCAAAACCCAAAACTTTCTTAAATTAGGAAATATTAGTCAAATCTTTCTACAAGAGCTAAATGCAGCATATAAGCTTTAGCTATTATTTTTAATCAAACTGGGTAACTTAAACTAAAAATTTATTTTTTTAATATTACTGATAAAAACAATTAAAGCATAGCTATTTATAAGAAAACCCTACAAGATTTATAGATTTTAAGATATCTTTGCTAATCTAAAGACATGAAGGCTTTAATTATTATTCTGCTATTGACAATTTCTATGGGGTATAGCCAAAATAGTGCTGAAATAAACGGCTGCGGGCCAACAAGCTCGAGCCTAATCTCGGCATTATCTCCTAATGGCCCGTTTCCTTTATCCACAACTATATTTGAAGAATCTTGCAACACCCATGACCTTTGTTATGAGCCTGATGGCAAAGCCCAAGCTAGCTGTGATAATGACTTTTTAAATAATTTATTGGCTGCTTGTGCAATTTATAGTGGTTTTAATAAAAACTATTGCCAATGGTATGCCAAGAACATGTATGCTGCTGTGGATAGTTTTGGTGAAAACTCGGTAGAGCTGGATTTAAATAGAAAACAGATAGGCAAAATCTTGCCTCAGACTTTGCTTGTAGAAATATATGATGCTGGGATTTTGGGGCAAGAAATTAAAATATGCGGCAAAGTGAAAAATATTAGCAAATTTAACAGTCATTTTAAGCTCTATCTTTTTGATGCTGCTAGGCGAGAAGCTGGCAAATTGCCAGAAAATGAGTTTCAATTGGCTTGGCAGCCGTTATTATTTAAAGACTATTTTAGGCTTCGTAGTGGTGAAGAAAAAGACTTTTGTTTGGATACTGGTGGAATTGTGGGCATTGCTCGGAATATAAATGATGTTGATTTGTATAGGCTCGAGCTTTGGGTAAATAGCTCACGGGCTGATGTTGGTTTGCTTTTAGCAGACTTTATTGAAGCTAAAATTGCCAAATAATTGTTACACTCAGCTATGCAAGTATTAAATGATAACGAGGTCTATAAAAAATTAAACTGGGCTAAAACTCTAAATGCCTTAGAAAATGCTTTTAAACAACGCTATAAAAAGCCCAACTATTTTCAGATGCCAGCAAGGCAAGCTATCGGCTTAAAAGAAAAGAGCTTTCTTACTATGCCTTGTGTTGATGCAGATGGCTGGTTTGGAGTAAAGCAGGTTTCTGTCATTCCTGATAATTATTTGCGTAATAAAGAAACAGTCCAAGCTCATTACACTTTGTTTGACCCAACAGGCACAGCGGTATTATCGGCAGCTGCCGACAGCCTAACTAAGTTTCGTACAGCGGCAACATCAGCATTGGCAGCAAAATATTTAGTGAATAAAGATGCTAAAAATTTATTGATAATTGGCACAGGTGCACTAGCGCCATTTATGGCGGAGGCACATTGCTTTATACACAATTACCAGAGTGTAAGTCTTTGGGGGCGTAATTTTGATAAGGCAAAAGCTTTGGCCAAAAATCTTGAAAAACGATTGGCCAAAAACCTTGAAGTATCTGTAAATCTGGAAGATGCTTTGCAAAAAGCTGATCTTATAACTGTGGCAACAACTGCAACAAAGCCAATATTAAAGTCTAAATTTTTAAAAGCTGGGCAGCATATTGACCTTGTGGGTGCTTTTACTCCAGAGATGCAAGAAATTGATGAAACAGCTATAAAAAGAGCAAGCGTCTTTGTTGATGATTTGGCTGCTTGCAAGGCAGAAGCGGGGGATTTGATAAAAGCAGAAAAAGGGGTTTGGAGTTTTGATGAAGTGAAAGCAGATTTGGCTAGCTTGGTTTATGGTGGATATGCTCGAGCCTATCCAAATGAAATAACTGTTTTTAAGTCAGTCGGTTTGGCCTTGGAAGACTTAGTAGTAGCTAGGATTTTGCTCGAGCCTTAAGTTTTATTGCTGCTGCCTAGTTGGGGCGATAACAATCTCGCGAATACAAACAGATTGTGGCTGCTCATAAGCAAAAATCACCGAACGTGCAACATCATCAGCGGCAATAGCACCACCGATGGATTCTTTCCATTCTAAATAGTTCTCAATAATTTTTTCATTATTTGTATGCCCTAATAGCTCCGACTCGGTAACTCCAGGGGCAATTGTTATAACTCGAACATTATCATCAGCAAGCTCTTCACGTACGCTTTCACTAATAGCATGGACGGCAAATTTGCTACCACAATATGCAGCATGAGCGGTAAAAGTCTTTCGGCCAGCTATAGAAGAAATATTGATAATGGTGCCAGTTTTGCGATTTTTCATAGAGCCTAAAACTGCTTGCATACCGTTTAAAAGTGCTACTACGTTTAGATCAAACATATCTTGCCACTCGTCAGGATTTTGATTTGAGATAGAACCAAGCTGCATCAGGCCAGCATTATTAATAAGACAATCAGCAGGTCCATAGGTTTTTTCAGCATTGTCAATTGCTTTTTTAAAAGCGGCTCTATCTCTAATATCAACTTGGCTCGATATAGTATTTGGAAGCTTTAAGGCTTCTAAATTTTCTAATCTGCGTGCTAACAATAATAAGGGATAGCCAGCTTCTGAAAATCTCTTGGCAATTGCTGCACCAATTCCTGAGCTTGCACCCGTTATAACTACTAGTGGTTTAGACATAATTAAGCCTCCTTATTGGCATTTTGATTTTACTTCTTTTACATTGATGGCGCTAGTTTTATTTTTTTAAACAATCCAAAACTTATTAATCATATTGTAATTTGGTCAAAAATATAATGATATTTTCTAATATCTATTTTTGGGAGGCTAAACTATTTATTTTTAGCCTGTATAGCTTTGCATAAAAAAACTATTTGATTTAGACTTAGGCTATGAAATACTTGTTGATATTTGTCCCTATAGCTTTTTATTTGGAATTTACTCATGCCTCAGAAACTTGGATATTTGCCATGGCTGCTTTAGCAATATTGCCCTTGGCTGGTCTTATGGGTAAAGCTACCGAAGAATTAGCTGCTAGAATTGGCCCAACCATTGGTGGTTTGCTAAATGCAACTTTTGGCAATGCTACCGAGCTGATAATTGCCTTTTTTGCTCTTCAAGCTGGTAAAACTGATGTTGTAAAGGCCTCTATTACCGGCTCAATTATAGGTAACTTGTTGCTAGTTTTGGGTTTGGCATTGTTTTTGGGTGGCTTAAAGCACAAAGTGCAAAAATTTAATAAAGCCAATGCCCAAGCAATTGGCAGCTTGCTTATTATCTCGATGATTGCTTTTTTAATACCTGCTCTTTTTGATCTAACCGAAAAGAGCTTTGGAATTAGCCCAGATCAAATTAAAGTAGATGATGCCAGCTTGGCTTTAGGAGTAAGCTTTATTTTGATAGGGCTTTATATAGCCAATATTATTTTTACTCTAATAACTCACAAAGATATTCTATCCGTCTCTGACGAAGAACACGAGGCACACATGGCAACTTGGAGTATGCCAGTTGCCATAGGGGTATTAGTAGCAGCAACTATTTTTGTTGGCTTTATGTCTGAGTTTTTAGTTGGCTCTATTGAGGGCTTTACTCATGCTTTTGGTCTATCAGAATTTTTTGTTGGTCTAATAATTATTCCAATTGTTGGCAATGCCGCTGAGCATGCGGCTGCGGTGACTTTTGCTATTAAAAATAAAATGGATTTAGCAGTTACCATTGCTCTTGGTTCAACTGTGCAGATTGCATTATTAGTTGCACCACTATTAGTAATTTTGTCTTTTATAATAAAGAAGCCTATGGATTTAGTGCTTAATAACCCATTGGAACTTGCTACCTTGGTGGGGGCAGTACTTATTGGTAACTCGGTTGCTCAAGATGGTGAAACCAACTGGTTAGAAGGAATAATGTTATTGGGCGTATATGCTATTTTGGCAGTTGCATTTTATTTTTTACCAAGCGCACCAATTGCCGAAGTCATAGGCCATTAAGGAGAAAATATGATTGTAAAATGTGTAAACTGTGGTACAAAAAACAGGATAGATAAAAGCCCTAAAGACAAGCTGCCAGTTTGCGGAAAATGTGCTGAAAACTTAGCTTGGTTAGTAAAAGCCAGCGATGCAACATTTGATAAGGAACTAGACGTGCCAATTTTAGTTCTGGTAGATTTTTGGGCACCTTGGTGCGGGCCTTGCCGAACTATTGCTC
>CAMZLP010000188.1 GCA_947311535.1 uncultured Deinococcota bacterium
AACAAGTTACGGAATCGGGGCTTCAGACCCGACAAATCTATCCGCTAACATCTCCTCCGTTTAAATAATGGCAAAATCAATGAATTACTTTGTAAAAAACCAAAAGGAGGATTTTTCTTGACTTTGCTATAAGCCTCCATTTATTTCCCAAGTTCTTCAAGTTCCTTTAACTCCTTAAGTTAAGTTATAATAGCGCCAACGAGGTGAGCTATGATTAAAAAAATTACCGTATTAGGTGCAGGTATTATGGGCAGCGGTATCGCTGCAATTTGCTTAAAAAATGGCTTTGAGGTGGCTATTTTTGACCCTTATGAAGAAGCTTTGCAAAAAGCCAAAGAGAGATGCGTAAAACGCTCTAGCCCTGAAACTGTAGCCAGCAAATTGACTATTAGTAGTGAACTAAATATCGCTGCCAAAGATGCTGATTATGTAATTGAAGCAGTACCCGAAAAATTAGATTTAAAAAGAAGCATTTTTGCAGACTTAGATAAAATTACTCCAGCTCATTGTATATTAGCAACTAATACCAGTGAGCTTTCTGTTACAGCGATTGCTGGGGCAACTAGCCGCCCCGAACAAGTAATTGGCATGCACTGGTTTAACCCACCAGAACGCATGGAGCTAATAGAGATAGTTATGGCAGTGCAAACTAATCAAAAAACCCTAGCAATTACCAAAGAGCTATCAGCAGCAGTTGCTAAAACAACGGTAGTTGTAAAAGATAGACAAGGCTTTGTTACAACTCGAGCCTTAGCATCATTATTATTAGAAGCCATGCGCATGCTAGAAGAAGGTGTAGCTACTAAAGAAGATATTGACCAAGCTGTCAAACTCGGCCTAAACCACCCTATGGGGCCTTTAGAACTTGCCGACTATGTTGGTTTAGATACTATGTTGCTAATCTCTGAAAGCATGAATCACAGCTTAGGTGAGCGTTTTTTAGCACCGCAGACTCTGCGTAAACTAGTAGAGGCCAATCACTTAGGCCGTAAAACTGGCCAAGGGTTTTATACTTACGAGTCACAAAGGTGATTTTAGAAGAAATCCAGCACTATGTTGGTCATCACTGCTCATCTTCGGCAATCAAAACGGCCTTGGCTTATGATGGCTTTGAGCTTAGTGAAGCTATGGTTTTTGGTTTGGCTAGTGGTTTGGGTTTCTTTTTTAATATTGAAAAAGACCAGCCAAGCCGACGTTTTAATGGCCGCGCACCCGATTTAGAAGGTAACTTTTATAGGCTAATAGGCCAAGAGCTAAGGTGGGCAAAAAAATGGGATTTAGGGCTGATTGAAAAATCTCTAAAAAATAATAGGCCAGTTATTGCCCAAACAGATATATTTTCAATTCCTTATTATGACGATAGCCATTTTATTGGTCATGGCTTATTAGTAGTTGCTTTAAAAAAAGATAGGCTAGTGGTAGCTGATATTGCAGCCAGTGAATTTTTAGAAATGCCTATTGCTAGCTTTAAAGCGGCTGTTGATGTTGAACACTATCCTCTTTTAGAAGCTTTTAGTTATGCCAGCTTGCCTCAAATTATTAATATTGATATTGATAAACTTGCCCCAAAGGCCTTAGAGAAAACTATTTTGTATATGCTCGAGCCTCCTAGCTCCAATGAAGGTCTGCTTGGCATGCAATTATTTGCTAACAACTTAGTAAATTGGAACAAACTTGATGACAGCCAATTTGTAGCTCGCTTTGGCTACCAAGGCATAGAAAAACGTGGCACAGGTGGTGGAAATTTTAGATATCTATTTGCTGACTTTTTAAATGAGTACAATAAAAATAAATACAGCAAACTAGTTTCAGGATTTAAGCTTTCAGCTCAACTCTGGACTAAGCTAGCCCAGTCTTTAAAGCAGGCCGCTTTTTGTCAAGAAAGTGAACGAAGTAAATTATTTAAAGATGCTAGTGAATTAGGCAAAAAAATAGTCGGCTTAGAAACCGACCTTTTTAATGAATTAAAATTAAAAATCTAAGAAGCTAATTCTGCTTTGGGCTCTTCTTGTTTTTCTAATAAAGCTTCAACCTCTTGAGCTAGTAGCTTGTAATCTAGCCTAGCTGCACGCCCCTCATAACCCATATCAAAAACTGTAGTGTGGTTAATAGCTGCCATTACATTGGCCTCAAGCTGACGCATAACAGTTTTGAAAAATGGAATATCTCTTTGATACAATACTCTTTTTATTATAGCCACCGAATTTTTAGCATGGGCAGGAACCTGAGTTAGTAAGACTTTATAGTCTACCTGAACATCTTTTAAAAATTTGCTGAGTTTAATTGTCGGTTCAATATCCAACATACTAGTTTTACTAGGTACAATTACAAAATCGCTACCCAGTGCAATAATTTTAAGCATTTGCTCATTTAAACCAGCCGGAGTATCAATAATAATATAATCAAATTTTAGCTGCCTAGGGTTAGCAAGCAAAGCCTGAATCTGTTTAAAGCTGGCAGCCTCAATTTTAAACTTACTAGGTTTTTTTGCAAACCAATTTGAACTGCTTTTTTGCGGGTCAGAATCAGCTACTGCTACTCTATAATCTTCAGCCAAATGTCTAGCCAAATTTACTACCGTAGTAGTTTTACCCGCACCGCCTTTAGTATTTACAACTGTTATAATCTTGGGCATCTTTTTCTCCATCATTTCCATTATAACTATAATTACGTAAAAAGCTACTATAATCTGTGATTTTTTTTACCATATATTAGGCTGCTCCCAAATTACACATCTCATAAAAGCTGTTTGTATTTGTGGCATTTTCACAACCTACAAAGCGAATGACTATTCATAATTTAATCTTTATCCGCTTACACATTTCTCGGTCTTATTGATTCTTAGTTCTTTAATTCCATTCTTAAACAAGTTCTTTATCAAACTTAGACCTAGACCTGACTTGTGTTAAAGTTAAATCTGCCTTTAAGCAAGCCGTTAGTTTTGGTTTGCCGAATCCTTAACTTGTCCAAAGTAATGTTATTAAATCTTTTAAAAAACAAAAACTTATGGTTGATTACATAATTGAGTTTGCAAGCTTAAAAAAACAAAAGTCAAAAAGTATTTAAAATAAAAGAGCTCGAAGCAAATAAAAATCAAGAAATCTTTTTAAACAAGAAACACCCAATACGCCTAATGACAACAAGACGCTTATATACGGGCAAACATACTATGATTTTACAAATAAACGGCCAGCAGTTTGCTTCTTTAAATTTTGATTTAATAGCATAAAAAAAGCAACTAAACTAAATTAGTTGCTCTTTGTTGGCTGGCCCACAGGGATTCGAACCCCGACCGACGGCTCCAAAAACCGCTGTCCTGCCATTAGACGATGGGCCAACGACACCGAGTTAGTAGTTTATAAGAGCTTGGGCTGATTGTCAAGATAAAAAATTACCCTGCACTAGATGGGGGGAGTGTGCAGGGTTTAAACGAGAGGGAATATCTATGTAAAAACAATCATTTACTGACTGCAAGTCACATAGTACCCTAAAACATATGAAGAATAGGGTCTTTACGTCACCAAATCTCTTCATAAATCCTAAATATAAAGCTAAATATAGCTATTTATAATATTTCACATAGCTCATCCTAAAATTTGAAGACTAAGAGGTGAGCATAAATATTATTCATAAATATTTATTTATTTTTGTAATCTTATTAGCATTAGTTGCCTGCAGAGAAAAAGAAGGCTCTACTAATAATAGCAATATTGCAAAACCTAGCAATTTGCAAATCCAAATACTTAGTTCCAATTCTACCTCGAGTGCTAGTAGAAAGAACTAGACAAAAGGCAAAAAAAGAGAGAAGCTTATATATGCAAACAAACAAACTCCTCTCAAAAATAAGTGTAGCAGATATATTTACAACAGTATACGTATTAATAGATGATTACC
>CAMZLP010000189.1 GCA_947311535.1 uncultured Deinococcota bacterium
ATTTTCAGCTGCTTTCCTCTCTGCCAAAATCATTTAAATACCTCCAAAAGCACTAAAACCACCGTCAACTGGAACCACAATACCGGTAACAAACTTTGAAGCATCAGAAGCCAGCCAAACCGCGGTACCAATTAGCTCTTCCGGCTCGCCAAACCTGCCCATGGGCGTGTGGTCTATAATCTGCTGCCCGCGCGAGGTTAAATTACCAGAATCATCTAATAAAAATGAACGGTTTTGTTCACCGATAAAAAACCCTGGAGCAATAGCATTGACCCGAAGACCATCGCCATATTTTTGTGCAAAATCAACTGCTAACCATTTGGTTAGGTTGTCAATAGCAGCCTTTGCTGCACTATAGCCAATTACTCTTGTCAAAGGCTTTTGGGCAGCCATTGACGAGATATTAATCACCGAGCCACTGCCGTTTTCTTTCATATTTTCGCCAAATACTTGACTTGGCATAATTGTACCCAAAAGGTTTAGACCAACAACTTCTTGCAAAGCTTTTTTTTCTAAATCAAAAAAACTCAGGTCGCCAAAAACTGTAGCTTTGGGCATATTGCCACCTGCTACATTCACCAAAATATCTATCTTTTTGGCAACTCGTATTGTCTCATTTTTGGCAGCTATTAGGCTTGCCTTATCTAAAACATCAGCTTTGAGTGGGAAAGCATCTCCACCTTCGGTTACTATGAGTTCAGAAACACTTAAGGCAACATCATAACGCCTGCCTAATATACCGACAACTGCACCTGCTTTGGCTAAGCCAAGAGCAATAGCACTACCTAATACACCTGTTCCACCTGTTACTATGGCGACTTTGTTTTTTAAACTAAATTGATTCATAACTTTATCCCTTTTTTATTATTCTAATCTAAAGCAAATGTAGCCTTAAAAGCCAAGCTAGGCCAAGTAACAATCATACGCTTTTAATATATTTTTAACATATCACTAGATAAAACTAAGGAGCTTAAATCGCTTTTACAGTATTCAGCAAACTACCAATCCCTGTCACCTCAGCCCGCATTAGGTCACCATCATTTAAATAAACCGGCGGATCAAAGCCTAAGCCAACACCTGCCGGCGTACCGGTTGAAACAATATCACCAACTTCCAAAGTCATTGTTTGTGAAAGATAGCTTAACAAATAAGCAACAGAGCGGAACATACTAGTCGCTTTTTCATCTTGGCGAAGTTCATCGTTTACATAGAGCTTTAGCTGGGCTTGATTTATATTAAATTCATCTTTTGTAACTATAACTGGACCAATAGGAGCATAGCCATCAAGGGCCTTTCCTGAAACCCACTGGGTATTTTGCTCGAGCTGAAGGTCACGCGCACTAATGTCGTTTACTATGGTGTAACCATAAACGTAGTTAAGAGCTTCGCTTTCTGGCACTCTTTGCATTTTTTTGCCAATAATTACCGCTAGTTCAACTTCATAATCCAGTTTTTTAGTCTCGGGGTGCAAAGGCACGCTATCTTCTGTGGCAATTATGCTATTTGGATATTTGCTAAAATATACCGGAACCGCAGGTATCTCCATCTTAGATTCATCGGCATGCATATTGTAATTTAGCCCAATACAAATAAATTTGTCAGGCTTTGTAATTGGAGCTAAAAGCTTAATATCTTCTTTCTTTATAGTGGCAATATCATTCTCAACTGCCCAAGCCACAATAGCCTTGGCATAGCTGTCTGCCATATCACCCAATGATAAGAACTTCTTCATATCCGCAGGAAACAAAGTTTTTGCCAATTCATAAGCGTTGCCCGCTTCACCCTCAAAAAAAGCTTCGGCAGCAATTCGCAAATCCAAAATACTTTCGTCAAAATCTACCCCAAGCCTTGGCTCGGCAGTAATATCTTTAGTTTTAAATCTTAATATTTTCATTTTTTCTCCTTTTTCCAATTACCCGTTATAACGGATAAGGGCAACGCAATGATTCGCCAACCACAGCCCGTGCTGCCTCTTCGCCGGCTAGGCGTTGTAAACGCTCTATTGCCGAATCAGAATACCAAGCCAAGTGTGGCGACAATAAGACATTATCTAATTTTTTTAATTCTGAATCAGCTGGCAACGGTTCTTGTTCAAAAACATCTAAGGCTGCCGCTCTAATTGCTTTATTTTTGAGTGCCTCAATTAACGCCTCGGTATCAATAAGACCGCCTCGAGCCGCATTTACTATTACCGCATTGGGCTTCATTTTGCCTAATGACTCAGTATTGATTATGTATTTGGTTTGCTCATTTAAGGGCGAGTGCAAGCTAATTGCATCAGAACTGATAAAAAGCTCTTCTAAAGTGATTAAATTAACTCCGATTTCAGTAGCTTTTTCTGAGCTTAAATATGGGTCATAAACATTAATAGTTGATCCAAAGACTTTTAATCTCTTTACTACCTCGGTGCCAATTCTACCCAAACCAATTAGGCCTATCTTGGCTTCTTTTAGTGGCACTAACGGCTTAGCCATAGAGATACCATCCCAGCGATTGTCGCGAATGCCTTTATCAATTATAGGCAAGGCTCGCATCAAAGAAAGCAGCATGGCAACCGTATGGTTAGCAACCTCGTCCATACAATAATCAGGTACATAGGCTACTTTTACACCGAGTTCTTTAGCGGCTTGCAGGTCAATATTATCAACACCAACACCGTAGCGGATTACCGTTGCATTATCAACCAGACTGGCTAAAACCTTTTTAGTTATGGGAGCAAACTGGGCAATTACTACTTTTGAGCCGGCAATATTGGCAATTACCTCAGCTTCAGTTTTAGATTGAAAACCTTTGATGCTTGCACCAACCTTGGCAAGAGCCTTTTGCTCAGGTTCTAAATTTGGAAATGTATAATCAGTAACCGGAACAATCATTATAAACCCGCCTTTTTTCTAAAATCTTCATCTCTAATATCAATTTCTTGACCGCTGTATTCTTTGGCATAATCAGTGCAAAGCCAAGCAATTGCTTTGGCTACTTCTGCCACAGATGCTAAGTTTTCTTGGGCTATTTGACTAATAGGATTTATGCCTGATTGCCTTATTTGAGCTTGCATTGGAGTATCTACCAAACCTGGGGCAAAACCGTAGATATTAATTTGGGGATGCTCGAGCCCAATCGACTTAGTCAGCATAGCCAGCCCAGCTTTGGAAGCACAATAGGCACTCCAACCCTCAAGAGCCGTAAAGGCAGCCCCTGAACTCAAATTAATAATTGTGGCATCATTATTAAATTTATCAATTGCAGCCCGAATACAGTTATAAGCCCCAACTAAATTAACAGAAACTGTTCTCGTCCATGCTTCTGGTTCTGTTTCTGAAAATTTGGCAATCGGCTCTATAAGCCCAGCATTGTTTATTAAAACATCAAGCTTGCCATATTTGGCAATAGTTTGGACAAACAAATTTTCTACCGAATTATAATCAGAGACATCGGCACTAAGAGCCAAAGCTCTGGCACCGCTAGAATTAATATCTTTGGCAATAGCTTCAATTTTAGCTTTTGAACGGGCAACTAATACAACTTTTGCCCCCTGAGCGGCCAGCTCTCTGGCGCTGGCTTCGCCAATGCCTCGGCTTGCACCAGTAATAACAACAACTTTATTTTTCATTTCTCTTCTTTCAAATAATCATAAATGACCTCTCCGGCCACTAGAGTAAAATCAGCTTTCCAATAAAATGCCTCGAGCATTTCTTTTACCATAAGTTTAAAAACCGGTGCTTGGGCATTGGGTCGAAGCTCTACGGTAGCAAAACCACGCCAGCACTCCCGTACCTTGAGATTAGCTAATTTGCGAGATGTTAGCTGGCGTATGGCCGGGCTGCCGTCAATGTTGTTTACCGCTTTTAAATTGAAATTCACCGCAAAATCCATGTATTCACTTAGATTAGCAATATCTGCTTTTTGCTGTTTGTAAGCCATAGTACCGGTAAAAATATCTATACCGTTGCGCTCGACCGTTGCTACTAACAAGTCTTTACGTAAGTCAATTTTGGGCTCGGCAAACTTTTTGGGCTGGCCATGTACTTCACGACCATGAGCCACCCCAATATCAGAATTTAAAAATAGATAGGGTGAAAATGCACCACGTTGCCCCGTTGTAGTTAGTTCAGCTTCTATCATGAAATTAGCCTCTTGATAATGGCCTAAATAGTCGACATCGTGCATGTCATAAACATGCACCATTACAATATCGCTAGTTGCTTTTAGTGGTGGAGGCAATAGTTTTTTGATATTTTCAATATCGCTTCTATAGACAAAAGTCATTATCTCTAAGTCACGGAATTCAAAAGGAAAAGGCGGCACCAGCGGGGCATCCCAAGGGGTTGAAAAATCTCCTGAAAGGATTTTTTTCTTTGTTATTTTCATGATTCTTCTGCCAAACGTGGGGCATGCTCCGGAGCTTTTTTACCGACTCTTTCATAGTATTCAGCCGGAATATCTTTGGGGTCTTTATAAATTAACCAAGTACAGCTGCCATCAGCTGCGCCTGTGTGCTGGGTAATTCGCATCGGGTGACCATAGTTTTCTATTGATAAAATCTCATTAACAAAGGCACAATGACCACAATACATGCCCACGCCTTTTTTACCCCAAGTCCAATCGTGGGCTTCTTGCGATTCACCAAAAAGTTCTGGGTTTGGCTCAGTGCCCTCGGCCAAACGCTTGTTTATTATTCCTCCAGAGCTACAAGGAGCTAGCCCTATTTCCCAATATTTTCCTTTATCTTCTACCCCAAGCTCCCCGCGTCTGCCCTCACCCATTAGATGACCACGCAAACCCTCTATTGTGAGCTGCAATTGGGTTTCGGTATCTGCTGCCATCGCTTTGTCATAGCGACTTTTATAATAACTGCCCAAGATTTTACGCATGCTCTCTTCTACGGCATCTTCACCGTGGTTTTTTTGAATATAAGTAAAGAAACTAGTAGACCAATTAGCATACATGTCATGGACTATTTCCCATTCCTTTCGAGCATACTCGAGCCTATCTTTAGCAAGCCCAATGTCACCTGCTTGCATCGCTTCTTCTACGTAATCTAAAGTAGAATTACCAATGGTTTTTGGGCTATCAGTACGAGAGATTCGCCCCAATATTTCTGAAATTTCTAATTTCATTCAAAGATCTCCTTTTGAGGAGTTGCCCCATAGCTAGACCAACCACCTGTTACATTTATTGTTTCTGAAGTAATAAAACTAGCTTCGTCAGAAGCCAAAAAGCTCACAGCTGCAGCAACATCTTCTAAACTGCACCAACGCCCTAAAGGAATACTTGATAGCACGTTTTTTTCAAAAGTCTGCCAATCTTGACCTAGTGCTTCTGCCTTGGCTTCAAACCATTTGCTCATGCCAGTACCTGGGCCAATATGACCTGGAGCTACCGCATTCACAGTGACATTATAGGGTGCAAGCTCCAAGGCCAAACATTGAGTGAAACCCCAAATTGCCGATTTTGAGGCCATATAAGCACTAGAAAATGGATTGCCACCCAAACGAGTAATGATATTTATTATCCTACCGCTATCTTGGCGCATCATTATTTTGGCAGCAGCTCGGCTACTGTAGAATACCCCACGAGAATTTGTGTTTTGAATTGCGTCCCAATCATCATCTGTTAGTTCAATAACCAATTTTTGAATGTGAATGCCGGCATTATTTACTAAAATATCAATACTGCCATATTCTTTTTTTGCTTCTGCAATCATATTATCAACAGATTTAGAATCTGTAACATCAACTTGCAGGGCTAAGGCATCTAGCTCTTTTGCGGTTTTTTGGGCAGCCTCCAAATTAATGTCAGCAATTACAACTTTGGCACCATCATTATGTAATCTTGTGGCAATTGCTCTGCCAATACCTGAGGCTGAGCCGGTGATAACTGCAACTTTGTCTTTTAATTTCATAAAAACTGCCTTAGTAAATCACGCATTTTGACGGTTTCTGTTAAAACATCGTCGTAGAGAGTGTTCATATAATCTTGATGCACATATTCTATTGATAAATAGCCCTTATAATTATGCTCTTTTAGCTTTGCCAATACAGCTGGGAAATTAATTGTACCTTGCTCTAATTTTGCTTGAAGAGAACCGGCTCGAGCCTGTCTTAGGTGCACATGAGCTGCATATTTTGCCAACTCATCAATTTCTTCTTGCCTATAACCCAGAGCTACAAAATGAGCATAGTCCAAAGTTAATTTGACGGGCACTTGGGATAATAGTTCTAAAACTAAACTCGGTGACTCTAAATAAGAATGAACATGTGGCTCTATTGTTAAAATAATGCCATTATCATTAGCAATTGGCAATAATTTCTTTAAGGAAATTACTGTTTCTTTTAAAGCATCTTGCCTGCTTTGCCCCTTATTTAAAACCCCAGGCAGTAGCATAACTGAGGGGATTTTAGCAGTTTTTAAAAACTGCATCAGTTTTTTAAAGTCTTCAATATTTTCTTTTAAAGACTTTCCGTCAGCTAGATTTCGCTCGGCTAAACCATCACCAAATAAATAATAGAGATTAGCAAAATCAATATCCAAATTTAATAATTCTTGAGCATATCTCTTAGCATCATTTAACAAGCGGTTTTTATCTAAGGCAGAATTATAAAACAAGCCAATATCAACAGAATTTATGCCCAGCACTTTTAAAATGCCAGTAATTTCTTTAAGGCTTAACTGCGGAAACGACCATGCGGTTGTACTCAGCTTCATAAACTCTCCTCTAGCTTATAGACCTCTTCTAAGTTGCCAGATTTTGCAGACTTGTAGGCTGCTTCTAAAACAGCTACGGCCTTAGCAGCAGAAACGGCAGGTACTTTTTCATTCTTTTTACCGTTTAGAACAATTTCAACAAAATAATCAAGCGGTAAGTTTTGCGGGTAATCACCATCACCTGCTTTTAAATCAAGATGTTTATTATTGCCATCATTGCGTACTAGTTCTAAACGTTCACGTTCTATATCTAAAAGCAACATACCCTCGCTACCAAAAATACGAATATCAATTTGATAACCTTTGCTGCGGTCATTTCCTGAAGCTTTAGGAATTGTTGCAGAGCCAGACAATGAAGCTGTTGCACCGTTTACAAACTTGAGCGCCATAGCATCATAATAGTCAACCCCTGCACTAGATAAACCCATTAGTGAATAGACTTCTTTTGCTTCTAAATTAGTAATATTAAACATAACCCCTAAGGCATGGCTGAGCTGCCCCCAGCCATAGCCGCCAGCTTTTTGGGGGTCGGCCCAAGTACTGATAGGTGGCTGATATTCTGCTGAGAGAGTTTCTAGCATTGGTTTAGCATCAAACAGATCAGCCAAAGCAGAAGCCATTTGACAGACAAGATGTTTGACTTCACCAACGCCCCCATCATTTAGCCATTGCTTAGCCTCGAGCATCCACGGAGCAAAACTCCAAGCTTGCGGTACTACAATCTCTAGCCCCTTGGAATTAGCAATTTCGATTAACTCAAAAGCATGTTTCCCTTCTGTAGTCATCGGTTTTTCTATCAACACGTGCTTGCCCGCTTCTAAAGCTGCTTTGGCATGCTCAAAATGATAAATATGCGGGCTAGCAATAACAACTGCATCTAAATCATAATTACAAAATTCTTTATAATCCTCAGTTGCAAATTGAAATGAAAATTTATCTTTCACATTTTCTAGTTCTTTTTTACCCAAGCGACAAACCGCCACTAGTTCTACATTATCTTTACTAGCAAAATAAGGGATTTGAACTTCTGTTGCCCACCAACCTGCACCAATGAAACCCAATTTCAGTTTTTTATCCATACTCACCTTTCATAGTTAAATCGCCAAATCAACATCTACAAAATCATTAATACTCTTTTTATCAATAAATCTGTGTTGTATATAAATTGCAGGCGGAACAGCTTCTTGATTGATAATTTTTAGAGCTAATTCAATAATTCCTTTGCCATATTGCTCGGGCATAAAAGCGGTTGAACCAACAATTGATGGTACTTGGTCTTTTATCTTTTGACGCATTAGTCCGTCAGCACCTTGGCCAACAATTGCAGCCCTATCTTCTCTATTTAGTTTCTTAAATGCGGCTAAAGCACCAAGTGCAGCATCATCATTAAAACAAAGTACCGCTATTTTTGCATCACTCTCAATTTGATTTAGGGCATTTAGGGTTTGTTCAAAACTTCTTTTAGTAGTATTTCCACTATCTAATAAGACCTTTTGCTCATCAACTAATATTTCTAGCCTTTGCTCGAGCCCATGTATTTGACCCTGAATTCTGGCAGCTGGCAACGGGCCTGCCCTTTTTTCTTCTAAAACAAAAACATAATCAACCTTCCCATACCAATAGCTAAGAATCCAATCAGCAAGAGCCTTACCTGCCAAAAGACCTGCTTGGTAATTATCTACCCCAAAATACGTTGCCCCAACAATTGGAATATCAACTGCAATTACCGGAATATTATTTTGATGAAAGCGATTTAATAAAAAATTACCTACATTTTCATCGATTTGATATTCAATTACTAAATCAAGTTTTTGCTCTATAAAGCGTTCAGCAATTTGAATTGCTTTATCACCACTTAGATCATTATCAGCAATTACTAAATCAATACTGCTGTATTCTTTAGCAGCCTGCTCCAAACCACGCCGAACTTCAACTGCAAAGGGAACTTGCTCGCTCAAGCCAGCAAAGCCAATTTTATAATGAACACGTTCTTTATCAGAGCTCGAAAATGATTGAATTGTGTGTTCACCACAAATAGTCAAGCTAAGCTTAAACTCTCTAAGTCTTTTTACGGTTTTAGAATCGATAGCATCATCGGTGATTATATGGCTTATTTGCTCCATTCTAGCAAATGGTTTTAAGGCCAGCTTTTGAAATTTGCTCGAGTCTAAAACTGCTACCACCTTTGAAGCGGACTTGATAACCTGCTCTTTAAACTCAACTTCATCAATATCAGCTTCCATAAGCCCAGAATCAAAAGAAAAGCCAACCGAAGAAACAAAAGCAGTATTAATATGTAAATCTTTTAAAATATCTTGGCTAATTGTGCCATTTACTTTTATGCCCTCAGAATCTACTATTCCACCGAGTAATATTACTCGGTTCTGGGGTACTCGAGCCATAATTTGGGCAAGCTCGAGCTGATTAGTCACAATAGTCAAATCTCGTCTATCTTGCAAAAAGCTTGTCATATAAAGCACGGTGGTACTAGCATCTAGTAAAATTACATCACCATCATTTACTAGCTCAGCAGCTCTTTTAGCTATTTTCTTTTTGTTTTCGGCATTTATGCTTGCTCTATGATTTATTTGGCTTTGGCTATTATGTTTATTTGCTAAAATTGCCCCACCCCGTACACGGCGTAATAGACCGTCATGCTCGAGCCTGTTCAAATCATTTCTAATTGTACCTTCAGACACCATTAAACTACTGGCAAGCTCAGTTACTTTTAGGCTTACCGCCCTTGCCAGTAAAGCTAGTATGGTTTGTTGTCGTTCATAAGTCGTCATTTAATTTCTTTTACTCCTAAATCCAAATTCTTTAATAATTTAACACTTTATGGCTAATATTGACAAATATCATTAAATAAATATATACTTTCAACAAATATTAGCAAGATTCAACAAGAATCGTCAATATTATTTATTGTAGGTACATTGTTTTTTAACTTAAGTTCTAAAATTCTTAAGCTCAGGTTTCAAAACCGTTTGGAGGTAAAATCAGGACAAACATATCCAAAATTATTAACTTAAGTAGAATTACTCATCATTTTGAAAGGAAGTTATATGAAAAATCGTTTTTTAATAGTAGTATTAGTAGCCCTAATGGCAGTAACTGTTGGCTTTGCCCAAACTTATAGAATTGGCTTTGCCAACCTTAGTGAGGATATTGCATTTACTCAATTAGTTCGTGAAGGCATGCAAAGAAAAGCTGCTGAAATGGGTAATATTGAACTCATATTAGCAGATAATAAACTAGATGGTGCCATTGCACTCTCAAACACCGAAAATTTTATCACTCAAGGTGTTGACGGTATTATCCATTTTCAGACCGATCAAGCTTTTGGCAATGTGATTATGGCCAGAGCAAGAAAAGCTGGCATTCCGGTAATTGCTATTGATATACCAATGCCAGGTGCGGTATTTTTTGGTGCTGATAACTATTTTGCAGGTCAACTAGCTGGCGAAGCTCTAGCAGCTTGGGTTAATGCCAACTGGGACGGCAGTGCTGATGCAATGCTAGTTTTGGAATTGCCTCAATCAGGTCCTATCCCTGCGGCTCGTATGCAAGGCATGATAGAAGGCTTTCAAGCTAATGTAAATACTGCACTTGCCGAAGATAGTATTATTCGTTTAGACAGTAAAAATACTCAAGAAGAGTCTTTTAGAGTTGTTAGCGATACTCTACCTTCTATACCAAATGCCAAGAAAATTGTTGCTATAACAATTAATGATGGCACCGGACAAGGCGTAATTGCAGCTGCTGAAGCAGCCGGTAGAAGAGATCAAATTATTGTTGTTGGTCAGGGTGCAGACCCAACAGGCTTAGCTGCAATTGCAACTGAAGACAGTCGCTATTTAGGCTCTACAGGTTACTTTCCAGAAAACTATGGCGACAAATTATTAGAAGCAATGGTTGATATGCTAGAGGGCAAAGCTGTTCCTCCATCAATATATGTTGACCATGTATTTATCTCTAAAGACAATATTTGTGATTTTTATGCTGATGATTTTCAAGATTTTTGCAAGAAATAATTAACCAAAAACTAAATTACCTGAGGCCAAAAACCCTCAGGTAAATTTTTATAGTCAAATTCTTTAAGGTTGTGATTATTTTGACAACAAAGTCTAAAAATAAAAAATCGAAGCTATTTTCTAGTGATAGCTTAGCAACTATTAGCCTGCTTATTAGCTTTATAGTTATGGCGATATTTTTTACAAGCCAAAGTGAATTCTTCTTTACAAGCACTAATTTTGCAAATTTAGCTAGAACTCTAGCAGTTGTTGGTATTAGCTCAATAGGTATGACTTTAGTTTTAATAACTGCTGGGGTTGACTTATCTGTGGGCTCTGTTGCCGCTTTATCAGGCGTACTGGCTAGTATGTTTTGGCTCGAGCTCAATATCCCATTACCCATTAGTAGCCTGCTTGCATTATTAACTGGTGCCTTAGTTGGTCTTATAAACGGCCTCATTATAACCGTACTTAAAATCAATCCGCTAATTACAACTTTAGCTAGCTTTTCTATTATTCGTGGTCTGGCATTTGTAATTAGTGATGGTCAAACCAATATGCTTAATAATCAGGGATTTTATTTTATAGGTCGTGGCAATATTTTGGGAATACCTTTTTCGCTATTAGTTATGATTGTCCTTTATTTTATATTTTTTATTATTTTACGCTATACCAGCTTTGGCAGAAACCTATTTGCCATAGGAGCTAGCCCCGAAATGAGCCGCTTAGCTGGTATTAACGTCGATAAACATCTTTTAATAAGCTATACAGTTACAGCATTTTTAGCAGCCTTTGCTGGCTTAATTATTGCCAGTCAGTTAGGCTCGAGCGCACCCCGAGCAGCTACAGGTTTGGAGTTCACTGTTATTACTGCTGTTGTACTTGGTGGTACTAGCTTAGCAGGTGGCAAAGGCACCCTTATCGGTACCTTAATTGGCGTAATTATTTTAAGAGTTCTCAATAATGGTCTTGTTCTAATGGAAGTATCTTCCTTTTATCAAGAAGTTGCCCGTGGGGTTGTTTTGTTACTAGCTCTTAGCTTTGACCAAATTCGTTCTGGTTTTTTACACTTAAGAAGAGAACGAACATGAGCAAAGTTTTAGAAATGCGTAATATTTGTAAAAGCTTTTATGGAGTTAAGGTTCTAAAAAATATTCCTTTGGAGCTTGAAAGCGGCGAGGTATTAGCACTATTAGGTGAAAATGGAGCTGGTAAATCCACACTAATTAAAATCTTAAATGGTGACTACCAAATGGATACCGGTAAGATATTAATTGACGGGCAAGAAGTGGATTTTAAAGAACCTAGCGACTCAGAAAAACATGGCATCAAAATGATTTATCAAGAACTGCACTATGCAGCTGATTTAAGTGTTGCCGAAAATCTATTTATAGGTCATTTAGCCAAGGGCTCTGGCCCTATTGGCAAACACCTCATAGATTGGAAAAAAGTCAATCAAGATGCCAAAAAAGCTCTTGGCTTACTAAATGTAGATATTGATCCCAAAGCTATGATGCGTGATTTAAGCGTAATTGAGCGCCAAATTGTAGAAATTATTAAAGCAATATACGGCAATGCCAAAATTTTAGTAATGGATGAGCCAACCGCAGCACTCACCCCGCCTGAAGTAGAAATGCTCTTTAAAATCGTAAACGATTTAAAGGCCAAAGGGGTAGCTATTATTTATATCTCACACCGTTTAGAAGAGGTTTTTCATATTGCCCAAAGAGTAATGATCTTGCGTGACGGTAATCATGTGGCAACAAAAAATATTGAAGAGGTCAACTCTGATAGCTTAGTTGAATTGATGGTTGGCCGAGAAATAGAAGAGAGAATTATAGAACTAAGTGATAATAAAGCTACTGCTCCAGCCCTTGAAGTATCGGGCTTAAATAAATTTGGCAGTTTTAAAGATATTAACTTTAAACTATATGAGGGTGAAATTGTTAGTATTTTTGGCCTACTTGGCTCAGGGCAAATAAGCCTTACTCGCTCAATATTTGGGGCAGAACGCGCTGACCGTGGTTCTATAAAAGTTTATGGACATGAAAGGAAAATTCGATTTGCCCAAGATGGAAAAAATGCCGGTATTGGTTTTGTACCAATTGACCGCAAAGTCAGAGGTCTTGTTTTAGATATGAGCGTATTAAAAAACCTCACTCTTTCCAATTGGAATAATTTGCTTACTCTAGGTTTTTTTAAAAACAAAAAAGAACGGGCTCATTCACAAAAATGGATAGATGCTTTAGGCATTCGAATGGCTGGCGGTATTGATACAGCTGTAAAGTTTTTGAGCGGTGGGAATCAACAAAAAGTAGTATTGGCTCGCTGGCTCGAGGCCAATGTAAAAGTACTGATACTAAATGAACCAACTTGGGGCGTAGATGTAGGAGCGCGCTCAGACATCTATGACCAGCTAGATATGCTAGCCAAACAAGGCTTAGCAATTTTAGTAGTTTCTTCTGATATCCACGAGGTTTTAGCAATCAGCCACCGCATTTTAACAATTTATGATGGTCAGCTAACTGCCGAATTCTCTCATAAAGAAGCAAGTCAAGATTTATTGCTCAATGCTGCAGCTGGGAGGCTAGCATGATTAAGTTCCTTAAAAAAACTGGCTTGCAAGATGTCATTGCTCTAATTGTCATATTAGTTGGCATTATTGTTATTATGTCTTTGTCTTCAAATCTTTTTTTAAGCCCTCGTAATATCACAAACTTACTAATAGATAGTACCACCGTAGGTATAATTGCAGTTTTTAGCACCATGCTAATGATTGGTGGTGGCTTAGATTTGTCAGTTGCTTCCACTGCTGCACTTTGCGGAGTAATTATAGGAGTCTTTCAGGCTTCATTAGGTATATTCCCTGCTGTATTAATTGCTTTAGCAGCAGGCGCGATTGTGGGGCTTGTAAATGGTATTTTAGTTACCTATGTCGGTATAAATCCACTGATTACTACCCTTGGCATGTTTTCTATTGCTAGGGGCCTAGCTTTTGTTTTTTCTAATGGTCTTACTATCCCTGTATTTGATTTAAGTGGTGAGCATCAAGCTGCTTATGATAGATTTACAATTTTATCAGAAGGAAGCTTTTTAGGCCTGCCCTATCCAGTAATTGCTATGTTGCTACTATTTGCTCTTGGTGTGACAGTTTTGCATTTAAGCAGTTATGGACGTGCCATGTACGCTATTGGTGGCAATGAGCTGGCCTCTAAAATGGCAGCTTTACCCGTAAAAAGATACCGAGTCACAGCTTATGTTTTATCTGGCATAAGTGCTGCTATTGCAGCTATATTTCTAACCTCACGATTATATGCTGCAGACCCAAGGGCTGCTCCTGGGGTTGAATTAACAGTAATTACTGCCGTGATATTGGGCGGCACTAGCTTAGCTGGTGGTAAAGGAAACCTAGTAGGTACATTTTTAGGAGTAATGATATTAAGTGCTCTTCTTAATGGTCTTAGGTTGCAAAGTACTTCTACAGATTTGCAAAATATTATCCAGGGCTTAGTTTTATTGGCAGCAGTTGGTTTTGAACAAGTTAGAACTGGTAACGTAAATTTGGATATAAGGAAAATGTTTTCTAAATGAAAAAATGATGACTAATGCAACTTAGATCTAGGCCAAAAATTATTTAGGGAGTTGTAATGAACAGAATTGGTTTTTTATTAAAGGTTAAAGAAAATATGATTGATGATTACAAGGAGAAACATAAAGAAGTTTGGCCTGAATTACTAAAAGCCTTAAGTGAAACGGGTTGGCATAATTACTCTATTTTTATGCGAGATAATGGTGAGCTATTTGGTTATTTTGAAACACCTGACAGCTTGAAAACTGCTATAGCAAAAATGGGCGATAAAGAAATAAATACTAAATGGCAAAAAATGATGGCACCTTATTTTGAAATCCCAGCTGGAAATCATGCTGATGAGATGATGCTCGAACTTGAAGAAGTGTTTCATTTGGACTAGTACTTTTTGATGCTCAAATTGTTATGAATAGACCTTTTAATGCACTTTAAAATTGTTTAGGCTCGAGCCCAAACTCATAATTCAGATAAAAAACAGAGAAGTGCAGCACCGAAATATAACAAATCCTGTTTAAAATTGCTCCACAATTTTATCATCCCAAAGACAGTGTTAAAAACCAAAGATAGTCATGCACAGCAAAACCAAGCAAAATTATTACATAGCTCAGCCTTAAATAGTAGGTATTTATTTTTGCCTGTGTAATAATAACAATATGTTTGAACGCCCAGAGACCTTTATTATAAAAAATCCAGACGCAATTTCTCTATTAGCTAACATAGCTACGGCCAAAAGACTTCTACCCTTTTTCTTAGAACCCAAAAGTCTTTCAGAAGCAGCTTTAGAAATTGATATAGAGGCAAATAGTTATTATTATTGGATTACAAAGTTTTTAAGACTTGGCCTATTAATAGTTGCTTACAATAAAAAACGAGCAGGCAGTAGCATAAAATATTACATTACTCCTGCTAAAAAAATCTTTCTAAAAGATAATTTAGGTTTAAGCTCTATGAGAGATTATTTTGGCCAAGCCACTAGCGAATACAATTATTTAATTACTGAAGGACTTGTAGAAGCTCTTGACAATTTAGAAGCAGATATTGGCATAATGATTTCAGACTATGGTCGAGGTTCTTTATTTACAAATATTGCCTTACTATCTCAAAATAAAACTGCAATTTCTATCAGAAAGGAGCTTTTAAAACCTAGTTCTCCCGCTGCATTTGCCTCATGGAGTCATCTACAACTAAAATATCAAGATGCCAAAGAATTTCAGGCTAAATTAGCTAGCTTATTAGAAGAGTATGAAGCAAAAAATACTCCCAAACAAAAATCTTACTATATGCAGCTTGCAATAGTGCCTGAGGTATAAAGTATATAGAAAAAGCATTCTCACTAGACATGCAATTAACATAATAGAAGCATTGAGGAAGCAGCTAGAGGAGTTAGAAGCTAGTAGTCTAAGAAATTCACAAATAGATAATTATTGTATTAGGAATATTCATTGCTTTATATATCATAAAATTGCTAAAATATATTAGGAGAAATATTTGCTATTTATCTGAAAAATAATTCTCAGCCAAATAATTCAAATATTCAAATCCCTTTTAAAAACCCTATTCCTTAATCAAAACAGCCGTACCAAACAACTGTGGATTGGTCCAAGCTTTGTCAGTTGGCGAATTCCAAGAAATCTTAGCATCTCGTAGGTCACCATTATCATCGTCATTAACATGAGCATCAAAGCCTACTAGTTGCCCATCTTGAGGGTTTTCTATGGCTACAATTGCCCAAGGTATTTTGGCTTCTACAACATAGCCTGTTTCCGTTTCTTTGGCAAAATACTCTACGCCCTCAGTATGCTTATTTTTTTCAAAAACCTTGGCATCATTTACAGGCAACAATATAAATTGAACGTCATTAGAGTCCCAAACATATTTTTCATTACCACCATCTAGATATAATTCTACCGAATCAGAATGCCAAGGGCTTGCTCGGCCTATAAAGTGGCGATCATCAGTGACATTGTAAAATAAATAGAGATAGTTATTGTCAAACAAAGCTTGCACCGTTGCAGACAAGTCATTAGCATCGTCAATTTTACCGCCAATTTTCTTTTCTATGGCGTATTTAGGGGCTTTTTGCCAAATATCTTCAGCTATCCCATCAAGAATCGGAGCTTTATCAACATAGTAAATTTTTAAGTATTCATCTAAAATTTCTTCTTCTGTTTTAGCTAGCGAAACCTCAGATACTTTGCTTTGTCCAAGAGAATTCTCAGCAATGATTCTATAGCTGTATCCTTGATTTGCTTCCACATTATCATCTATAAAATCTGGTCTTTTCACTCTACCAACTTCTTCAAAATTGTTATTGATTTTACGCTCTATAATGTAGCCAGTAGCTCCAAAAGATCTATCCCAGCTCAGGGTTAATTTGTCCAAACTTGTTTCTACTGATAAACCAGTCACAACTGTTGGCTCAATTCCAATTAAATTTTGCAAAGCAAGCATAGTATTCCACTTGGCCGTGTCTTTTTTATTAACGTCTTCAAAAATACCCCACATACCCCAGCGGTTATAGCTACTATATAAATCATAAAACATATATAAGTCACCCTTGACATCTTTGTGCTCGAGCCAATTGTTCCAGATATCATGAATTAAAACATCTTTGATAGCATCATCTTTATTTGCAGCTATCATAGTGTTCATTTCAGCAGTTTTACGGTTCATTTTTAGATTTACAACAGTATCAGGGCCACCCTCATAAATAAAATTTTGCAAGCCATATTGATCGGCTAAGGTTTTATAACTTAGCCTATTTGCAACGCTAGCATCACTGGCGGCAATTAAGCGTCTATGGGCCTCGGCGACCGAAGCATCAGCAGGCATATCTTTATCATAAATATAAGCTCCAGCAGCAACTGCATAAATATAGTCTGATGGTGGGCCAAAGGTATCTGCTATCCAAGCTAATTGCAAGGCTACGTCTTGTGGAAATGCTGAGAACCAAGCATGTACCACTCGGATTTTTTTATTGATGGCATCTTGACCATAAACATCTGCAAATATCTGGCTGATTTTCACATTCATAAGAGCATAGCGCCGCTTACGCCAAATATCAGCATCTTTTGTGCCATCAGCGTTTAGTGGCGATTCTCCAGTTGCTTTTTCTGCCCAAGCTGCTGCTAAATTATAAACATATTGTTTAAAGTGTGAGTTCCATACCTCGTTAGAATATTCTACATAGACCACAATATCGTCATCTAAATTTGCTTTTAAAAATTCTGCTAGGCCTTTAATATAATCATCAGTAGCAAAAATTGGAACATTTATCCAAATATCTTTACCTGTTAGGTTTGCCAGCTCTACAATATATTCCCAAGCAACACCGTCACGCTGTGGTTGCCGCCATTCAGATTGATTGCGCTCGGACCAGTCAATTTTATTATCTTTATCTGTGTATTCAGGGGCATCATATGGTGCACCTGTCCAAGTCATAGTACGGATAGTAGTAAATGGATCAAAACTCGCTAAAAACTCATCTGTGAATGTTTGATTTTTGTCATGATAGCCAGGGCGAATTAGTTTTAAATTGCTAATACCAGTATTAGTTTCGCTATTAGCTGTTCTCTTACTGTTTTCAAAAATTGCATAAATTAGATATGAATCTTTTGGCAAAACTAAATCTGCGGTAGTCAAGTTAGTCTCAATATCGTAATTTTGGTTTTGAATTTCAAAATTCCCCTTAGCAGGACGTATATCAGCCTGACCATTAAAGCTCAGTTTATATACTCCACTAATATCTAGCTTAGTTTCGGTATCAGCACAAAAGGGGCATTTTGCTTCGTCATAGCCCCACCAAGCTCCCCAAGGGCGAGCATCTAAAATAACAGCTTGGGCATCTTGCAATGGCCAACCATTATCATCAATTTTGGCACCATCACAGCTAAAAGAACTAGCTGGGCACCAAGCTCTACCTAGGTTTTGCCAGCCTTTATAAGTTTTGGCGACATCGGTAAATTCTCGGCCATTGCTGCCAACGAAGCCCAAATTTATTCCTATTGGATAATTTAGGTTTTCTTGGGCATTTGCAAAAATTATAAATAAAGTTATGCACAGAATTAAAATCTTTTTCATAAGTCTCCCTCATTCGAGATAATTACCTCTACATTGTATTCGTTTCTTTCATCAAATGGTAGAATGTCCGATTTATTTTCTTCACCATCAACTATTATTTTTAGCTCTTGTGAGCCTGATAGCTGCCAATAATTAATACTATAGGTTTTATTGCGAAATATTCTTTTCACGCTCACATTGTTCCAAGATTTTGGCAAGCAAGGCTCGA
>CAMZLP010000190.1 GCA_947311535.1 uncultured Deinococcota bacterium
ATTAACAGTGCTAAATATAAAGCATACAAATCTGTCAATAAATTTCATATTGAGCAAAATTTTGAAATTGGAAAAATTATCATTCAAAATCAGAATAAAAATAATTGGGGAAAATCTATTGTTGATACATTATCAAAAGACATAAACAAAGTAATTGACGGTGTAAAAGGTTATTCATCACAAAATTTGTGGAGAATGAGACAATTTTACCTTGAATATAAAGATAAACCCAAACTGCTTGAACTTGCCAAGAAAATACCTTGGGGGCAAAATTTGTTGATATTGCATAAAATAAAAACTGATGAAGAAAAATTATATTATCTAACCGCAACAGACAAATTAGCTTGGAGTAGGGCTGTTTTGTTAAATCAAATTAAAGCAAATGCTTATCAACGATATTTGGTTGATAAAAAAGCAAATAATTTTGATAAAACATTACCTGCTCATTTGTCAGAACAAGCTAATGAAGCGTTAAAAAGTGAATATAATCTTGATTTTCTTGGAATAACAAAACCTGTTTTAGAAAGAGAATTGGAAAATAGATTGGTTGAAAATATACGAGATTTACTTCTGGAATTAGGGTATGGATTTAGTTTTATTGGGAATCAATACAAGCTAAAATTAAACCAAAAAGAATATTTTATTGATTTACTTTTTTACAATCGAATTTTAAAATGTTTGGTTGCTATTGAACTAAAAACGGTTGAATTTGAATCTGAATTTGCTGGTAAAATGAATTTTTATCTTGAACTTTTAGACGAGCAAGAAAAACTTCCTGATGACAATCCTTCAATTGGAATTATATTATGTCCTGTAAAAGACAATATTGAAGTTGAATTTGCTCTAAGACCAAGCAATAAACCAATTGGAGTATCAGAATATAGCTTAACCAACAAATTACCAAAACAATTAGAAGGAAAAGTTCCAACATCAAAAGAATTAAAACAAATGCTAACAAAAGCTATACGTAATGCGGGCGAAAGTGATAAATAGAAAGTATGTGCTAAAAATAAAATTCAGTAATAAACTGAAAAATAAGTGCTTCGGAAACCCGCACTACGCATAGCCAAACCGTTGTACAGCATTAAAAAACGAGATGGATTTTTACCAAAAATATTTGAAAGGAGAAACAATTTCAGTCTATAATGAAATAAATAAATTAGACTTTAACACTCTGAATGTTAAACAAAAAAAAGATATTGAAAAAGTACTAAAAGAAACTTTTAATAGAGTTTCCTTTAACCTTGAAATAATTTATAACGAACTAATAAAAATAGGATATTTGTTTAAAACTGAGTATAAATTCAATTTTGAAAGACCTATTCACGTTCCATTAAACAATACTGAATCTCTTATTGAGAAACTCGATTTAGCAGTTAGTCCATTTGGATTTGTTCCTTTATCGTTAAAATATTTTTATAGAATTGTTGGTGGAGTAAATTTTGTTTGGGACTTTGAAACTAATGAGGATTTTATGTGGAATATGGCTGACCCCATTCAAGTTTCAAGTATTGATAGTATTGTGCAAGAAGTAACTAACGAATTTTGGAAAGAAGATATTCAACAATATGTTGATGATGAGGATTTTGGATGTGCTTTTTTAGATATATTGGCAGATGACTTACATAAAGATAATGTTAGTGGTGGACAACCTTACGCAATTGAAATAACGAAAAAACAAAGAATTGACTCTAAATTTATGAATGAGCCGAATGACACGACTTTTATAAACTATTTAAGAATATGTTTTGACAATTGTGGATTTCCTGGATTAGCAAGACCCGATATGAAAAATGAATATAATTCATTCTTTGAAAAAGTAAAACCGCAAATGAAAAAAATATGATTACAATTCAAGATATACTAAAAGCTAAAAAGAGAATTTCTCCGTACATAATTGAGACTCCATTAGAATACTCAGATAGAAGCGGACCCCAAAAACTAGACAACTCCAATTGGAAAGAAGATAATAAAAAAAGAAGTTAAAAAGATGAAAAGAAGATATAGAAACCATAGTTCGACATTTAAAGCTAAAGTAGCAATAGAAGCAGCTAAGGAAGAAAAGACAACAGCAGAACTGGCTCAAGAATTTGGAGTACATAGTAGTCAGATAGCAGCCTGGAAGAAACAACTATTAACAAATGCTGCTGAACTATTTGAAAATACTGCTGATAAGAAAAGGGATAAGGATTCAGAAATAAAAGACTTACATGCCAAGATAGGTGAATTAGTGCTTGAAAGAGATTTTTTGTCCAAAGGACTCAAGCTTTGAGTCTCGCTGAAAGAAAAGCCATGATTAATAGAAATACAAAATTAATTTCAAATAAATCAGGATAGCAACTTAACTAATAGAAGACCAAGTAAGAATAAATAACAGACTTTAGTTATTATTAGTTGCTACACTTCGCTATATGTCCTTTATTCGTAGCTATAATGAACTATCGTAAAGAAAGAAATTAAGCTATACTTTGAATCGGAAAGGGTGGAGTTGCGTATATACTCGTGTTGTGCTTAATGCGAAAAAAATGAATAGTGAAGAGATAATTAAATATTTAAGAAACGAAATTGAACCAATGGAAGACCAATTCCTTGGACTAAGTTATCGTGTTTCTGCATACTTAAAAGACGGAACTTATTTGCCGTGTGTTATTTTTAGAAACCCTGAAAAGAAAATCGACCAAGCAATAAAACGATTCAAGGAAGAAAGGACTGGAAAAAGTATTTTCGCTAAATCTTCTGGAGTTGACGGCTATAGAGATATTGTAAAACTGTTTGTAACAGGAGGTAATAAAATAAACGACTATGATATTGAAAAAGTTGAAAAAAGTCCTTTTGCATTCCCTCAAAATATTTTATCTACAATAAGAGGCGAAACAACAATGGCTTGGACAGGTTTTGTAGCCAAAATGAAAGACGATAATATATTTGGATTTGGAACTTCATTTCTATTTGACTTTTTTAAAATGCCAGATGGATATGAGGCAAATGACATAAAAGAAATAATCAATCACAGTTATATTTCAAAAACAGGCGAATTGAAACCTCATAAAGTTCCTTTTTTCGAAAGACCAGAGGACTATGACGAATCTGTAATTAATAGGGAAAGACCATTTTTTGAATGCTATTTAGACGGATTATAAAAGAAAGCACTAAAGCACAACAATGGCTATAATTAATACGGGTTTTGGTGCTTAACCCAAAGAGAAGAGCCTTGAATGAAGTCCGCAAAATTTACAATTTTGCGTGTTAATTATTAAAGGAAAAATTGTAAATTTGGCTACGAGATAAACCGAAAGTTCAATCCTTCGAAATCCCGTACTAACCATAGCCGAGACGTTACCTGCAAGCCGAAAAAAAACGAGAATGATTCAAGACCATATCACAGTAAAAAATAGACATATAAAATTCATAAAAACTATATGCGAAACTGAAATAGTTTACGGATTGAAAAATGAAAACGGATATGCGACTTCAAGTTCTATGCATTATGATGATGAAAATGGAGAACCAATTGGAATGATTTGTTTTTGGGCTGAAAAAGTCAGAGCAAAATCTTGTATAAAGGACGGTTGGAAAAAATATCAAGTTGCAGAAATTAAGTTGTCTGAATTTATGGAAAACTTTTGTGTGGGAATGGAAAATGACGGACTCTTAATCGGAACCCAATTTGACCAAAATATGTTTGGATTTGAAGCAGAACCTTTAGAATTAATTTTGGAATTATCAACTGAATTAAAAACACTCGGAAAAAATTTGAATTTTAAGAAATATGACGGAATTGAAGATATAGATAAGCAAACAAAATCTGTAATGAACGAATAAGGCCTGCAGGTAACAATGGCTATAATTAATACGGGTTTTGGTGCTTAACCCAAAGTTAAGTACCTTGAATAAAGTCCGCAAAATTTTCAATTTTACGTGTCTATTGAAATAAAGAAAAAATTAAAAATTTGGCTAAGTGAAAGTTCGAAAGTTCAGTTCTCTGAATTCCCGTACTAACCATAGCCTAGACGTTATATTTAACTAAAAAATTAAAAAAATAGCCACAATTCTAATACTCTTAGTCAGATAAACTAAAACTTTGCTCAGCCGCACAAATTTTAAGTTTTTTTATAAAGCTCATCAGAAACATTGCTAATTTGAATTATTTTTGGCACAAGATTATATTAATATGTCTAGCACATTAAAACATGCTTGAGGCATTATATTGCCTTATTCAAGCTTTATTAGTTAGAATATCAATGAGAGAGCCATCAATAAGATGAAAGACGGGTATCTAATTTGAAAACAAAACTGATAATCTTCGATATAGACGGCACACTAACCAACAGCCAAATAGAGCATCATGCTGCTTATTTGGCCGCCTTTGACAGCTTGGGCTATAAAACTTTAAATGAAGATTTTAGCAGCTACCAGCATTACACCGACTCAGGCATATTTGCCGAAGCTTATTTTAAAGAATTTGGCAAAAAAGCCAATAAGCAAGCTATTAAAGATTTTGAGCAATTGCATTTAGAACAATTTAAAGATGTCTTAGAAATCTCAAAGCTAACAGAGGTTGCAGGTGCAAGGCAATTTTTGTTAGATTTAGCAGATAGCGAATGGGCAATTGGCTTTGCAACTGGTTCGTTTTTACCCTCGGCAATTGTAAAGTTAGATGAATGTAATATCCCCTATAAGCACGATGTTTTGGCAACTGCGTCAGAATTTTATAGCAGAAAAGAAATTGTTTTATCAGCCATTAACAAAGCCCAAGATTATTACCAAACAAAATTTGACGAAGTTGTGGCTTTTGGTGATGGCCTATGGGATTTTAAAGCGGCTCAGGAGCTTGGGCTCGAGCTTATCGGAATAGGCTATGGTAAAAACGCTCAAATCTTAATTGATAAAGGTGTGACTTTGTTTGAAGACTTTTTAGAAAAAGAAGCTATTATCGAAAAAATAAGCGGCTTAAGAAAAATAAGCTAGCATAAAAATGATTGACTGGAGAGCAGTAACTAAAAACGGCGATTATCAGGAAAAAGACTGGTACTTTCCTGGCTTTCTTATTCAGGAATACTTGCTGCCCTTAGTTAATGTTGGCTTTAGCTATATTGATGAATTTGGGGAAACAGAGTTTTTGCTTGAAGATTCTAAAAGAATATGAGGAAATATAAAATATCTGCTTGATTGTAAGTATTACAATCGAAAAGAAAGCATTAGTTATGATAGCTTTTTTAACGGCCTTGTTCTTATTAATACCCAAGAGATTATTGATTGTTTAATGAATTTAGATGCCGCATTTGACTATGCTATAAAAAATACTGCTAAACTAGTATTTTATGGAGACTAGCAATAGTATTGCTGATAAACACATCGTAATTTTTGATGGGGTTTGCAATTTTTGCAACGCTAGCGTCAATTTTATTATTAGGCATGATAAGAAAGCTCTATTTAGCTTTACACCCCTACAATCAAAAATAGGTCAAGAACTAATAACTAAATACAATATTGATAGCAGTAAAACAGATAGCCTTATTTTAATAAAAAATGGCAAGGCATTTTTAAAAACAGATGCAGCTCTTGAACTAGCAAAAGCTTTAGCTGGCTTCTGGTTTTTATTTTATGCTTTTAAAATTATGCCAAGAGTAATTAGGGATTATTTCTATGATTTATTTGCAGCTAAGCGCTATAAATTATTTGGCAAAAAAGATGTCTGTATGATTCCTACAATTGAGCTTAGAAAATGAGTTTTAAATGACTAACGAGATTGAAGGAGTTTTTTATAATAAACCCAAGATGTCAGAAATTGACTGGCAGGGTGTTTTTGTAATTAGTAGGAGGATAGGCTCGAGCCTAGAAGGCTTATTGGAGGAAATATGAAAAATCAAAGACAAATGCTTTATTTAATTTTATCGTTAATTACCATGCTAGTAGGTTATGCTTATTTGCGATACGCCTACAAAGTAACAGATTCTATGCCTTTTACCCAAGAAATAGTTTTGATTATTCTGGGAACAGTAGCAACAATTTTTATAACTGCTTTGCTGTTAAACCAGCAAACAGCCGTAGAAATTGAAAAAGAACAGAATATTAAATTTTTGGAACTAAAAGCTAGCAGCTACGAAAAGCTCTTAGACCTTATCGAAGATATGTCTTTAGTAGATAATTTTGGCAATAAAGAATTAACTCATTTGCAATTTATAACTCATAGATTAGCAATAGTTGCTTCTGCTGACGTTTTAAATGAATATCAGAATTTCCTTAAAATCATTTCGCAAATTTCTGATGATAATAGCTTTAGTGGTGATGCTGATACATTATCCAAAGCCTTAGGAGCATTAACAGTGCAAATAAGACAGGATTTACTTGGAACACAAAGCTCGAATTATACAAGTGAGCAGATAAGAGATATTATCACTATTAATTCTAAAGAGTCCCAGTTTATAAAAAACCACTAGGCAAGCCATAAAATACTTAAATGGCTTTAAGCACTAAATCAAAAACTTTTTGGGGTATTAACCTTAAAGTATTTTTTGAATTATGCTTAGTTTTAGCATTTTTAGGACTAATCCCAAGAAATAAAAACCGGAAGTTGCGAGAAAAATAATCAAGACTACAAAGGAATATCAAAGATATAGAGCTTGTCGTATCAGGAAGTTAAAAAGAATTGCTATGAATCATAAAACTATTTGAAACGAATCTCAAAAAATTATTCAAATGTGAAATTTAGCAAATTATCTATTTTAAACATGAATTATCACAACGTTCTTTAAGTATTTAGTCTAAATTTATACACATTAGGGCAATATTGCCTTGCATATCTATGAAAGATTATTTTCATATCTGGATTATGAATTGCTGATTATATAGGAGCTTTGACTATATGGAGAAAAATTTTAATATAGCTTTTATCGACATACTACGTTTTATTTGGCGTGGTCTTTTAAATGCCTTGATTGCTGGAGCCGCTATAGCTCTACTTGTTTATGTAATAAGCTCAGCCCTACCGCCCACTTATGAGGCGAGATCATCTATATTGGTAGCTAGTAATAGCCCAAACTTATCAGCTTTTGATGTTTTAAGCCCCCAAGCCGCCAGTATCGATGTAAGTGCTTACCGTACTGCTGTCCTTAGTGCAAGCAATATAGAAAGAGTAATGCAGGCACTAGGCAAAACAAATATTACTACAAAATCTATCGAAAGATTTCGCAAAAGTATTAATATTCATTTAGAAGCTGGTGAGAACTCTAGTAACATAGATTTAATTGCTAGCGGAAAATCTCCGCAAGAGGCTCAGGCAAAGGCAAATTTATTAGCTCAGTCTTTGGTTATTTACGATAAAGAACGTTTTGCTGAAAGTTCTCGAAACCTTGCTACTTCTTTAGAGCATCAAATAGCTTTATTAGATAGCCAGATAGAGGCTTTAAGAAGCCAAGGAGCTAGCTTATCTCAAATACAAAATAGAATTGACAACCGCAATAGACAACAAGACCAACTCTCTTTGGCTCGAGCCCAAGTGAGTTCACCCACTGGCCTAGTCACTATTATGGAATCTGCATTATTGCCATATAAACCATCAGCTCCAAAACCACTTTTAAATGCAATTATCTCTTTTATCCTTGCTTCTATAATTAGCTATGGATTATTACACCTTTACGAATCAATTTCTAGCAATAGTTTAAATAAAGAAGCTGAAGATTTAGGATTGCCAGTTTTAGCAAGCTTTCCTAAAATTACTAGTCGTAAATTGCCAAAAGAAGCTACTAATTACTTACGGACAAACCTACTGCACGCTAGTGGTGAGCAAAAGCCAAAAGTTATATTAGTTACTAGCCCCAAAGATCATGAAGGTAAAACATCGGTAGCCCTAAGCTTGGCTGAGAGCTTTGTAAGGAACAATAACAACACCTTATTAGTAGATGCTAATTTACGTAATCCTAGCATTGCTAAAGCCTATAAACTAATGGCATCTAGATTAGGGCATACCTCTATTGAAACATGGTTGGGCAACCCCCGTGAAGCAAAAGGTGTAGTTAGAATGCCAGTAAATGATAAGAGCCTCTTTATTATTCCAAGTTTTGGTTCTAAACCAGAGCTTGCTGAACAACTTGGTAGTAATCTAAAAGATGCTTTAGAAAGCTGGAAAAATCAATATGATATAATTATATTCGATTCGCCAGCCGTTTTAAAAGTGGCTGATTCGTTGGCAATTGCTCCTTATAGCACAGATACCATTTTGGTAGTAGATAAACAAAAGAGTGGACCAAGACAATTAAAATCCGCCATTAGTGTTTTACAAAGAGCAAACGCAAAACTATCAGGAGTAATTTTAACCAACACAAAAACCCAAGATTTAGATATGGCTTATGCTGTTGATCTTGAAAACAATGCAAAACCAACAGGCTTAAAAATGCCAAAATTTAATAATACAAAAACTGGAACAAAACCCAACAGAGGTAAAAAATGAAAGAACTAAGTGCAAATGTAATTGGTCTAGGCTATATTGGCCTACCTACCGCAGCAACATTAGCTAATGCAAATATTGATGTTACTGGTATTGATATTAATCAAAATATTGTAGATACTATAAACCAAGGTAATATCCATATCACGGAGCATGGTTTAGATATTTTAGTAAGAGCCGCTGTGCAGCGCAAAAGATTAAAAGCATCTACCACCATTCAAATGGCAGATATCCATATTATTGCTGTACCAACACCAATAACTAAAGATAAAAAAGCCGACCTTAGTTATGTAAAAGAAGCTGCTAAAACCATAGCAAGTGTAATTAAACCCGGTGACTTAGTAATTTTAGAATCTACGGTTCCGCCTGCAACTTGTACAAATATAGTAGGGCCAATTATTAAAGAAATTACAGCCCTAGACCATAAGCAAGACTATTATTTAGCCCACTGCCCCGAGCGAGTAATTCCGGGTAAAATATTAAATGAGCTTATTAATAATGACCGTATAATTGGTGGTACAACTCCAGAAGCTACCCATAAAACTGCCGAATTATATAAGTTATTTGTAAAGGGTAAGTTACTTTTAACTGACGCTAGTACCGCTGAAATGTGCAAATTGATGGAAAACACTTATCGTGACGTTAATATTGCATTAGCCAACGAATTAGCTGATATTGCCGAGGATATTGATATCGATATAACTGAAGCAATTAAATTGGCCAATCATCACCCTAGGGTAAATATCCACTCACCTAGTATTGGTGTAGGTGGGCACTGCATACCAGTTGACCCTTGGTTTATTGTTGATAATGCTGCCGAGAAATCTGTGTTAATAAGAACTGCCCGTGAAATTAATGATGCCAGACCCAATCTTTTTGCTACTAAAATATTAGACTATGCTCGAGCCTATCCCAATAAGCAGCTTGCTTTGTTAGGCCTTAGTTATAAAGCTGACGTAGATGATTTACGTGAATCACCAGCCATAGAAATAGTGCTGGATCTTGCTAAAAGATTAAAAACTAATTTGCTAATAGTTGAACCCAATATTTCAAAATTACCTAAAGAATTAGAGCTTACTAATCTGGAATTAGTAGATTTATTTACAGCTATCAAAAAAGCTGACAAACTAATAATTTTAGTGCCACATAGTGACTTTAAATCTGTTTCTAAAAATGACTCCATAGTTAATATTATGGACTTAGAGCCTGAACAAGAAAAAGAATTAAGCTTTTAAGGGAGAATATCTTGCGACCATTTGTTAATGCCTTCAAATTATTAGATAAACAAGAAAGACGTCAAGTTTTTTGGCTAATGCCCGGTATTATCATTATGGCGGGCTTGCAAATTTTGGCCATTGCTTTTATGTCACCATTTTTGAGCGTAATTAGTTCAAAAAATAGCATAAGCGAAAACACTATTTTAAACTTCTTATATACAAGTTTGAATTTTGAAAATGAACGCAATTTCACTCTTTTTATTGGCTTTGCAGCTTTGTCATTGTTAATAATTAGCAATGCTTTTTCTATGCTTATTAGCTGGTTACTATTTCGTTTTGCATGGATGCGTAACCACTCTTTAAGTTATAAATTGCTCAATAACTATCTGCGCAAGCCCTATGTTTACTTTTTAAACCAAAACACTTCAGAATTAGAAAAAAACATGCTTTCAGAGGTTCAACAAGCTATCCAAGGTATGTTAATCCCTGGAATGCAAATGTTAGCAAATTCGGTAATTGCAATTTCAATTGTGGCTTTGTTAATAATTATAGACCCAATCTTAGCTTTAGGCATTGCAGTTACCCTTAGCCTTGCTTATGCAGCCGTATTTGGCATTGTCCAAAATAGATTAAAACGCATTGGGAAAGAACGTGTTTTGGCAAATAAACAACGCTATCAAGCAGCTAGCGAAGCCTTGGGTGGAGTAAAAGAAATAAAATTATTAGGCAAAGAAAAGTATTTTTTAGATAAATACACCGAGGCATCTCATATATATGCTCGGCATATGTCTGTTAGCGATACCCTAAGTTTTATCCCTAAATTTGCCATAGATACTATTGCTTTTGGTGGGCTTTTAGGAATTATGTTATATATGTTAGCTATAAACCAATCAATTGACAAAATTATCCCAGTAGTTGGTTTATATGCCTTTGCTGGTTATAGGCTAATGCCCGCCTTACAACAAATATATAGGGCGCTATCCAAGGCAAGGTTTAATGAAGCCGCTGTTGATATTGTAGCCAAAGATTTAGACTCAGCCTATTTGGCTAAAGCCCAAGGCTCGAGCCTAACAAAATTAGAATTTAAAGATAGAATAGAGCTCAGAAATATTTCATTTAGCTACCCTGGCAGCAAAGAAAAACTACTAGCTAATCTAAACCTAAATATAAAAGCCAATAGCCAAGTGGCCTTTGTAGGTACTACTGGCTCTGGTAAAACAACTTTAGTTGATATTATTTTGGGTTTACTACAACCAGCCAGCGGTGAGATTTTTATTGATGGGCTAAAACTAAATGATAAAAACCTAAGCTCTTGGCAAAAAAATATTGGCTATGTTCCACAGCATATCTACTTAAGTGATAGCAGTATTGCCGAGAATATAGCTTTTGGCATAAATAAAAAAGATATTGATTATGCTGCTGTTAAAAAAGCCGCCAAAATTGCCGACTTAGATATTTTTATAGAAAATCACTTAGAAAAAGCTTATGACACGATTGTTGGCGAACGAGGTGTTCGCTTAAGTGGTGGACAACGCCAGCGCATTGGTATTGCCAGAGCCTTGTACCATGATCCAGCAATATTAGTGTTAGACGAAGCCACAAGCGCACTTGATAACATTACCGAAGAAAGTGTCTTTAAAGCTATCAACAATGCCGCCAAAAGCAAAACTGTGATTATGATTGCTCATAGAATTTCTACTGTAAAGTCTAGCGATGAAATATTTGTAGTAGACCAAGGTGAAATTATTTCTAGTGGTAGTTTTGATAGCCTAATTGATAAGAGTGATAGCTTTAGAGCCTTAGCTCAAGCAGCTGGTTAAAATGCTTAATTTGGCGCTTGTTCCGGCTAGGGGCGGTTCTAAACGCATCCCTAAAAAAAACATCAAACTCTTGGCAGGTAAACCATTAATTGTTTATACAATAGAGGCTGCCTTGGCATCAAAAATATTTGCTAAAGTTATTGTCAGTACTGATGACCCCGAAATTGCCGAAATTGCCAAGCAAGCAGGTGCAGAGCTGCCATTTATCCGCCAAGCAAGCTTAGCTGATGACCACAGCCCTGTTTCGCTAGTGAGCTTAGATGCCCTAAACAAACTTGACCCCCAAAATAATATCTATCAAAACATTGCTCAACTAATGCCCAACTGCCCTTTGCGCAATGAAAATGACATAAAAGAGAGCTATGAATATTTTTTGGCTACAAAGTCGCAAAGCCAAATCTCGGTTACAAAATATGGCTGGTTAAACCCCTGGTGGGCTTTTAAAAAAGATGCCGAAAATTTAGAAGCCTTGTTTCCAGAGGCACTAAAACAACGCAGCCAAGATTTGCCTGAGTTAGTCTGCCCTAGTGGGGCAATTTGGTGGGCAAAAAGCAATTCTTTAAGACAGCATAAAAGCTTTCATAGCAATGACAGAACTGGCTTTGAATTGCCTTGGCACAGAGCAATTGATATTGACGACTATGATGATTGGAAAATGACCGAAGTTTTAATGGAGCTAGATAAATGAAGACCGCAGTTTATAGCAGCTTTTATCCGGCTATGCTTAAGTATGCTGACGAGTTTTTGTATTCACTGGCACAACAAAACGAGCAAGATTTTGACTTATGGATATCTTTGGACGGGCTCGAGCCTAATCAAATCAAGCTCCCTGATAAACTAAAGCCAATTTATTATCAAAACCAGCAAGCTAAAAACCCCATAGAAATCCGCAAACTAGCTCTAGCCGAAATATCAGCAAAATATGATGCAGTGGTCTTAGTTGACAGCGATGACATCTTATACCCAGAGCGAATTAAAGCTGCCAAAAAGATTTTAGAAAAATATGATGTTTATGCTTGTTCGTTAGATTTAATAGCTGAAAACGGCAAAGATTTAGGCCTAAAATTTGCTACTGAGAATCAAAAGGATTGGCTCGAGTTTTTAAGCAATAAAAACGTCTTTGGTTTTTCTAATACTGCTTATCGCACAAGTATTTTAAAAGATATTATTAATATCCCCAGCCACACAATAATGATGGACTGGTTAGTGGTTTTAAAAGCCTTAGTCAACAAAAACGCCCAGCTTTATTTTGACTCAGAAATTCATATGGCTTATCGGCAATATGAAAATAATACTAACAAGATAGTTAGCCCGCTCTCGGCTAAAAATATTAAACAAGCTACTAATTTACTTTTGAAACATCACTTAACTCTTAATGATGAATTGACTTGGCTCGAGCCTTTTCAGGGGCATTTTGCTAAAATAAAATTGTTTGCTAAATATATTGAAGAAGAGGCTAATTTGGCAAATTATTTAAAAGCACTCAACAACAAAAAAGAAGTTTTTTACTGGTATGAACAAATAGCCTATCAAAAATTGGAGTATTTATGGAATTAGATTTTAATGGCAGAAAAGTTGGTGAGGGTCATCCCCCTTATATTATTGCTGAAATTGGTTCTAATCACAATGGTGATATGCAGCTTGCCAAAGACTTGGTAGATGCCGCCAAAGAAGCTGGGGCTGATGCTGCCAAGTTTCAATCTTGGAGCAATAAAACTCTAATTTCTAAGGCCGAGTATGCACGCAATACTCATTATGATGATACTAAGAAACACTTTGGTAGCCTTTTTGAAATGGTAGACAAATATCAGTTTACCCCCGAGCAACACTACGAAATTGCTGAACACTGCCAAAAGAAAAATATTGACTTTATGTCTACCCCATTTGCTAATGATGAAGTAGATTTGCTTTTAGAACTTAATGTGCCGGCAATTAAAATTGCTTCGATGGATGTAAATCATCTACTTTTATTAAAAAAAGCGGCTAGCTCTGCTAAACCCATTATCTTATCAACTGGTATGGCCAATCTTGCAGAAATTGCTCAGGCTATTACTACTTTAAAAGATAATGGAGCCAAAGAAATATCTTTATTGCACTGCATATCTATTTATCCACCAGATTACCCTGATATTCACTTAAATAATATTATCGGACTAAAAGAAAGCTTTGGACTAACAGTAGGCTTTAGTGACCATAGCTTTGGTACTGCCATACCATTGGCAGCAGTTGCACTTGGTGCAAGTATCATAGAAAAGCATTTTACCTTGGATAAAAACCTAGAGGGCTGGGATCATGATATATCAGCAGATTTTGAAGAGCTAAAAATAATTTGCAGCGAATCAAAAAACATCTTTGCTGCCCTAGGCAATAAAACTCGCACGATCAGCCAAGCTGAATTAGATAAACGCAAACGCTTTAGACGCTGCGCTGTCATTAATAAAGATTTAAAAGCTGGCCATATCATCAGATTAGAAGATTTAGACTTCAAACGCCCCGGAACGGGCATTCACCCTGATCAATATCAATATTTAATTGGACGAAGCCTCAGACACGATTTAGAATATGACCACGAGTTAGCTTGGAGTGATTTTATTTGAAAAAAATCATCATCATAGGAGCAGGTGGCCATGCCAAAGTTTTAATTGATGCTCTATTGGCTGATAAGAAACATGTTTATGCTCTAACTGACGCAGATGATAGCTTAAAGGGCAGCAAAGTTTTTGGTATCCCTGTTATTGGTAATGACGAAAAAATACTGTCTTATGATCCAAATGATGTCTTATTAGTAAATGGTTTAGGTAGTACCCATGATACTAGCTTACGCAAAAATATCTATAACTATTGGATTGCCAAAGCTTATCATTTTAAGACTGTTATTCATCCGAGCGCAAGTATTTCGGCACTAGCTAGCGTAGCTGCCGGAGTACAAGTTTTGGCAAATGCGGTTATCAATGCTGGGGCAAATATCTCTGAAAATTGCATTGTCAATAGTGCCGCAATAATAGAGCATGATTGCCAAATATCAAAGCACGTGCATATTGCACCCAATGCTACGGTTTTGGGTAATGTAAAAATTGGAGCTGAAAGCCATATTGGGGCAGGCGCAACAATCTTACAAAATCTTACTGTCGGTGAGCGTTGCCTAGTAGGAGCAGGTGCAGTTGTAATAAAATCGGTGGCAACTGGGCAAAAGACTTTGGGCGTTCCTGCAAGGAGTAGTTGATATGGCAAAAGATTGGCGCAATACTTTAGTAAAAGAAGATACAAATTTACGTGAAGTAATGGCTACTATTGATGCTGCCGAATTGCAAGTTGCCTTGGTCGTTGATAAAAGCAATAAATTATTGGGTCTTATCACCGATGGTGATATAAGAAGGGCTATTTTACAGGGTAAATCTTTAGGAGCCAAAGCATTTGAATTTATGACTGTTAAGCCTAAAACGGCTTCTAAAAACACTGATTACAAAAGGCTCGAGCATATCCTAGAAAACAAGGATATCCACCACATTCCTATTGTTGATAAAGACGGAGTAGTTATAGATCTTATAACCAAGAGCTCTGGCAGGCTAAAACCAAATTATGACAACCAAGTATTTTTGATGGCTGGAGGATTAGGCTCGAGGCTAGGCGAATTAACCAAAGACATACCCAAGCCGCTTTTAAAAATTGGTGGTAAACCAATCTTAGAAACAATTATAGAAAGCTTTGTTGAACAGGGTTTTAGCAATATTAATTTAGCGGTAAATTATAAAAAAGAACAGATAAAAGATTATTTTAAAGATGGCTCAAAACTTGCTGCAAAAATAACATATATTAACGAAAGCAAGCGCTTAGGAACTTGTGGTTCACTAAGCCTCTTAGAGCAAAAACCCAAACTGCCTTTTTTTGTTATGAATGCTGACCTACTTACAAAAACCGACTTTAAGGCTATCTTAGATTTCCATAGCAAGCGTAGCTCACTAGCTACTATGGCTTTAAGAAATTATGAAATCCAGATCCCCTATGGTGTTGTAGAAAGCGTTGCTGAAGAAGTTATGACCATACGAGAAAAACCCATTGAACAGTACTTTATTAATGCTGGCATCTATGTGCTCGAGCCTGACGCAATAGATTATATTCCAAAAAACGAGTACTTCGATATGACCCAGTTATTTTCTCAACTTTTAGAATTTAAGCAAACTATTAACAGCTATCCAATTGACGGCTACTGGTTAGATATTGGCCATTTGAATGAGCTCGAGCAAGCCAATAGCGAATACAGCAAGCTATTCTCTAAAATCTAAAATGTCCGCAGCCCTTTATATAGTCCATGCCATTGATACCGAAGGCCCTCTTTATGAATCAATAGAGGCAACCTTTGAACGCTTAGAAAAAATCACTACTTTAAAACTAGAAGCCAGTAAAAGCAATTTGGAAAAGATAAAAAATAAAGAAATAAATTTAAACGGCAAAGAAGATTTGGCCGCTTTAATCACCTCTCCCCAATTATTAAACTACAACGATACTTGGGACAAAATAGACGAAATGCTCAATGAACTCTTAAGCCCAGAGTACCGCAATAAATACGCTGATAAACTAGGCAATGGCTGGATTTACAGCTGGTTTATAGTTGATCATATTGGTTTTAAAACTAACCCACGCCGGCGCGATATCGGCTACCACAATATTTATGATCACTATAAATTTATTTTAAAAGAAACTAATTCACAGCAAGATGAAATCAACTGGCATTTTCACCCATCTTCAAGATATCAAGAAGCTCATATTTGTGCTACTAATTATTTAAATTCACCTCATTTATATGAAAGCCTTGCCCGAGGCATAATTGACCGCAGCTTTTTCCCTAGTACTTTTAGACCAGGCTTTCATGCCGAACGCCCTGATGCCCATTGGTTTTTAGAACAATGGATTCCTTTTGATTATGCTAACCAAGCCATAGCTGGCGAAGCCAATGACCCTAATCAAAACGATGTCTCCGCAGGTCGCTTGGGCGATTGGCGTAGGGCAGTTAGCGATTGGTCAGCATATAACCCCTCGCATGATGATTATCAAATTGCGGGTAATTGCAATCGCACAATTTTCCGCTGCTTAAATGTTGGCACAAGGTTTAAATTACTAGATGAAGCCGAAGTTAGGCAAGCTTTTGAACGCTCTCAGTCTGGCAAGCCAACTGTTTTAGCCTTTACCAATCATGATTTTAGAGACATGCGTAATGATCTTGACTATGTCCACAAGCTAGTTAGCAAGGTTGCTCAAGATTATCCAGAAATAATCTGGCAACATGCCGGAGCCAAAGAAGCCGCCCAAAAGGTCTTAGGTTTAAAAAAACAAGACTTTAAACTCAGCACTAAAATTACCAAATTGACTGCTGGCTTACGTTTAGATGTAAAGGCAAATTTTGATAGCTTTGGCCCTCAACCATTTTTGGCTATCAAAACCAAAGATAAACGCTATCTCACAGATAATTTTGACCTGCAAACCCCAAAACGCCACTGGACTTATATTTTTGATGAAGATACAATTTTAGCTGATTCCATAAACACAATCGGCATTGCCAGCAATGATCAAAATGGCAATACATTTGTTATAAACTTAAAACCAGATGGAAAAATCATTTCCCAAATAAGCCTATAATAAACTCATGACCAAAATAAATTCAAATCAAAATCCCACCGTAGGGGTACCCCTTGTGGGTACCCAACTCAGCGCTAAACAAGCCTTAGTAAATAATAATCCCGAACCCACATTGGGTGAAATTATTGGTGCGTTTAAATCAATAACAACAAATAAATATACTAATGGAGTAAAACACTTCAATTGGCCAGAATTTGATAGAAAATTCTGGCAACGCAATTTCTATGAGCCTATTATCCGCAATGACGATAATTTATTCAAAATATCAGAATATATCGAAACTAACCCATTAAACTGGGAACTAGATTCATTGCACCCCAATAACCCAAAGGTATCCCCGTGAAAAGAGAAACCCTAAAACAAATCGAAGAATATTTTGACCGCCTCTGGCCTATCCTTCGCTCAATAACTGGCGAGGGTGTGCGGCAAAGCCACAATATTTTAAGCGAAATCATTCCTTTAAAACGTTTTGAAATACCCACTGGCAGCAAGGTTTACGATTGGGAGATACCTAAAGAGTGGGCTGTGTCAGAGGCTTATGTAATAAGACCAGACGGCAAAAAGATTTTGGATATAAAAGATAACAATCTTCATTTGTTAAATTACTCTATTCCCTTTCAAAGCACGGTTAGCTTAGAAGAATTAAACAAGCATCTCTATAGCTTGCCAGAGCAAGCTGACGCCATACCTTATGTAACAAGTTATTACAAAGAACGCTGGGGCTTTTGCTTGAGCGAAAACGAGCGAAAAAACTTAACTAAAGGTGACTACAAAGTAGTTATTGACAGCAAGCTTTTTACTGGCTCACTGACCATAGGCGAAGCCTTTTTGCAGGGTGAAAGTGACGAAGAAGTGTTGCTATCTAGCTATACTTGCCACCCATCAATGGCAAATAACGAATTGTCTGGGCCACTAGTTTTAGCATTTTTATACCAAAGACTTGCCCAGCTTAAAAATAGAAGATTGAGCTACCGCTTTGTGCTATTGCCTGAGACAATTGGGGCAATAGCCTATCTCAATATGCGGGCTGAGCATTTAAAAGAAAAACTAATAGCAGGCTATGTGGTTAGCTGCATTGGTGACTCTGGTAATTTTACTTACAAGCGCTCACGGCAGCACAGCAGCCTAGCTGATAAAGCTGCTTTACATGTTTTGGCAAACTTAGACAAAAAAGCCAAGGTTATCAACTTTTCACCGCTTGGTAGCGACGAGCGGCAATATTGCTCACCAGCTTTTGACTTACCAATGGGTTCACTAATGCGCACCATGTATGGCAAATTCCCAGAGTACCACACATCTTTAGATAATAAAGAGTTTATTTCTTTTATTGCTCTACAAGAATCTATCGACCTTTACTTTGAGGTTTTAATGACTTTGGATAAAAACCAAAAATATCTAAACCTACACCCACATGGTGAACCACGCTTAGATAAACGAGGGCTTTATGAAAGCATAGGGCACAGCAGCGTGCCTGAGTTAAGCACTAAGGTACTTTGGCTACTCAATTATTCTGATGGCGAACATGATTTATTGGCTATTGCAGAGCTAAGTGGATATAGCGTGACAGAGCTTCATGAGATTGCCTTGATTTGTTTAGAAGTAGGACTAATTCAAGCTTTTAAGTAATAGCTATTGGAATAATTTATCAAAGGTCTCACGGTGATAGTCAACAAGCCAATTATTATGCTTTACGTAGGTTTTTTCCAGTGTTTTACATTCATGAGCAAATAGTAAGCAGCCCCTATCATCATAGATGTAAAAAACAACATCGTTGCGCTTATTAATAAAATATATCCTTTCTGCAATTGCTGGTTCAAAACCCATTTCTAGATTAGCTATAGCTCTAAATATTTTTAAATAGTTAATATTTTCCACAAATTGTCGAGTTATTCTTTGGATATGTGTTCTTGTAAAATCTGTCATTTCCATAACACCATCATTGTTTAAAGCAAAGTCAAACTCTTCTTCCTTTATCTCGGAATGCAAGATATCCAAAGAATCAAAATCTTCTATTTGGCTTTCAAGATAGCCTTGAGTTGTTGGGAAAAAATCTTTAACATTCCCTTTATATTCAAAGCTTTTAATTAGAATATAAATTTCGTCTTCTGGCTTAAAGAATTCTTCAAATATTATCTTTGCCCTGTCAACACACTGATCAACCCGTTCTTTGCTACCGTTATCTAGGCCTTTACCTAATTCAAATCTTAGATGACATAAACTAGACAAGCGCGTGTCAATTACCGAAAGATTGCTTTTACTAAAATATTTAAGAATATAGTTTTTTATTTTGTCCATTTTTCTCTTCTGGGTTTATTTTTAAAATATAACTAAAGCCGTTTAGCCTGACATAGTGCAGCAGATTTATAGGATAATTAACAAAAATAAAAGGCCTTGATTACTAGTAAATAAGCGAGGTTAAAACCTTATCTTCAATGGCATCAGCAAAATATTTAGAATTTGCATCATTAGCAAAATATGATAACCAAGCTTATGAATCAAGCAGATTCATAAGCTGTCTTTATCCCTTACCACCGTCTTTATCCCTTACCACCTCAGTATCAATAGCCTTTAAAAACCCTCTCATTTGTTCAATAGGCTTTATGGGTATTAGCTCGAGCCTATCCCCATAATTAATCATCTGTATATTTTGCCCAACTTTTATTCCCATAGATTTCCTAAGTTCTTTAGGAATAACTACCTGAAACTTTAGAGGCACTTTTACGGTTATTATGAAACCACCTCATCAATATAGTTTGTCAAATAAAAGTTAGTATATAAAAAGTTTTTCTATTCCTCTCCGATGTCTTCATTCCAGACTTCTGGGTTTTCTTTTATGTATTTAGCAAGCATATCAATACATTCTTGATTATTTAGGTCTACTACTTTTATACCGTTTTCTTTTAACCAGTCTATACCACCATCAAAATTAACTGCTTCACCAACTACTACGGTGCCAATATTAAATTGTCGTACCAAGCCACTGCAATACCAACAAGGTGACAAGGTTGTTACCATTATGGTTTTACGATAACTTTTTTGCCGACCGGCTTTTCTAAAGGCATCAGTTTCTCCGTGTATGCTGGGGTCATCTTCTTGAATACGGCGGTTATGACCACGACCTAGCAATTTACCATCTTCATGGAATAGGGCAGCTCCTATGGGTATACCGCCTTCAGCTAGGCCTTCTTTGGCTTCTTCTAGGGCAATTTTTAGCATTGCATTATAATCTAATGACATTTCAGCCTCCTTGGTTTCTAAGGATACCATTTTTGTATTTTCAAAAACTTAGCATATAGCTATTATGAGTAAATATTTTAAAGATTTTGACCTCTCTAGTTTTTGGGAAGATAGCGAATACGCTCGCAAAAGCTATGTAGAAAAGCAAGCGAATAAAGAACTAATAAAAGAAATAGAAGCTGAATTGGGCTATAAACTGCCTAATTCTTATATTGAACTGATGATGAGTCAAAATGGTGGCATTCCTGTTAATACTTGCTTTCCTATAATTGAAGAAGATTCTTGGATTGAAAACTATGTTGTAATTTCAGGAATAATGGGCATAGGTAGAGAAAAGATATATTCACTTTGTGGCGATATAGGTAGCCAATTTATGATTGCTGAATGGGGCTATCCTGATATCGGTATATATTTTAGCAATTGCCCCTCAGCAGGGCATGACATGATTTGCTTAGATTATAGTCAATGTGCTAAAGACGGTGAACCAAGAGTTGTGCATGTAGACCAAGAAAGCGACTACCACATTACATTTTTGGCAAATAATTTTGAAGATTTTATTAAAGCTTTAGTAAATGAAGAAATATTTGAAGAAGACGTATAGAAGCCAGTTCAAATATTAATACTTACAAACAAAATCTATTGTACAGGCTCGAGCCTGTACTCAATTAAAATCTCATCTAAGCTTTTGTTCACCGGATAAAATAAATCTAAGTAAATTTTGCTACCACCCAAGCCATGAACATTATCTTTAGCTTGCACACCAACTAAACCATCAGCAATTACATTGCTCTGCGAGCGGGTAAAAGGCTGCTCACCATCATGCGGATGTGCTAAAACTCGAATACCATTTTGAACCATATTCTCACCCAGATTAAAAATACTAAATTGGTCAGCATAGTGATCCCAACCTTGGTCATTGTGTCTGACTGTTGCAGAGATGCTATATTTATTGTCAGCTATTCTTCTAAAACGAGTAGCTACTATGTGGGCATAGTCATATCTGCCCCAGTCGGCGGTATTTAGTTCTAAATTAGCACCAGCAATATAAACCCTTACAACTTGCTTTCCATCTGAGGAGATAATATTACCGTCCATTGTGGCTGGCTCCTCTACTCCAAATGGTACTTCCTCGCCATTAAATAATACAGTTAGCTTAAAATCTTTGGCAAAGGCAAAACTTGCTAGTAACAATAGGACAATAAATAATTTTTTCATAGTCAAAACAATATCTCTTATTAAAATGAGAATCTGTAAACTAGCCAACCTGAAATATTTAATAGGTTTTATAGCAAAATATTTTTTATTTGTTTTTTTTACGCAGCTGCAATTTTTAATAAACATCTCAAAAATTAAAATAACGCTACTATAAAAGCAATCTGATCTTCCCCCAATAAAACAGACAGCAAGGCTATCTTGTCTTTCTAAAGCGATAATTCTTAGTTTTACATCTCCCCTTTTTATTTCTATAGGTATGCCCGTCTCAGATACTTCATCTAAGAGTTTATAGATATTTCTTCTAAGCTCAGTTGTTATTAGTGTTTTTATATATTTTTCCAAAGCGTACGTTATCTAAGCGTAGCACGTACGTACCATAAACTAAATATAGGATAAATAGCAATTGGAACAATACCCAAAGCAATAATTAAAATAAAATAGTCATTTTTCTTACCGCATTCTACCCCTTAATAACAAATACGATTACAGCAATTAAAATAAGTCCTAAAATAATACTGGGAGTTATTCCAACAAATTTAGCTGTTTTGGAAATTTTGCCAAAATTGTTAATTGTAAGCAGTAATAGGTAAATTGAAGCAAGTAGGCTAAAAGCTAAGCTAATTATAAAACTAAGAGCTGCCGTAGTTGCAGCTGCAAAGCCACCATTTGGGTTTGCGGTAAAGCGTGGAATAATAAATGACATTATTGCTAAAAGGATAGATATTACAAACAGCTGATATATTTTCTTTTCGGTATTCATTGCAATAATAACCAAGCCGCAATTACCACGCTAAAATCAGCTAGTATGTGCGATAACACTGGGGCAGAATAGCTTTTGGAATTTTTGGCAATCTGCTGCCAAATAAGAGATGCCGCAGCAAGAACAATAAAACTAGCAAGTAGCCAAAACATTGTTAACAAAGAATATAAAACTATTACATGATAGCCAGCAAAAAAGATACCTGCGGCTGGGGTTTTTTCTCGTAATGGGCCCCAATGAGCTTGCTCTAAAAATGGATGGACTAAACCAAAGTATGGAATCATTGCCAACCAAAGCCAGCCGCTGAGTTTATATTGAAGCAGCCACGCTGATAAATCTATTTGTGAAATCAAAGGCAAAACAAAATATATAAATGGCCCAGCTACTGCCATAGCTAAGCTAATAAGAATATCAGTTTTTTTACTAGGCCAAGGATTTTTAAACGGTAATTTTTTTGACCAAAGTATTATTTGTAAATGATAGCCTAGCAGGGCAAGCCAAGCATTTTGTAAAAAGAGCCAAAATATTATTACCGCAAAATAAGGAGCTAACAATTTCAGATAAAGATTAATCCTAGTTTTAATATCATCTTGACTGAGCATCTCCTAAATATTAACATGGACTTTTAGCTTCAAAAGCGGTTATTGGTTTTACAACAATTAATCTCAGCTTCAAAATAGCATCTACCATTTGAATCTGATTTATAAGATACTTAAGTTACTCTTACGAGTGAGTGGACGCATCTCGTTCTTTTAACTTCAAGCTACGTCTTTGGGAACGTCAGAGAGAGTGTTGTACAACTAAAGTAGAACAGCTAATTAAGTATTGAGATGCCCCACATTTTTTCTAAAAATAATTGTTATAGTTTGCTAGCAGCAATTTCTATCCACAGCATTGTTATATGGGCTTTATTATTTTCATCCAAACTAAATTTCCGCAAATATTGCTCAGCTATTTTAGAGACAAAATCATCACGGTAGTTTTCAGGAATTCTTTGGGTATTATGATAGCCATGTTCTTCTAAGCCAACCTTCTAAACCCGCTCTGCCCTTATGAAAAATAAGCATATCTTTGGGAATAAGCTCGAGCCTATCCCCCTTAATAATAGTTCTTGATATTCCTCTATACTATAAAATCTATACAGAAATTCAAAACCCTTAAATTCTTAAAGGCACAACCATTGCCAAATATTTAGGATCATCAGTGCTTCTCAATACGCTTGGGCTTGGTCTATCAAGAGCAGAAAATGCTAGGCTAATTTCTCCACTTATAGGTTTAAGAGCATCGATTAAATAATTAGCATTATAAGCTAAGGCGATTTCAGCTTCATCACCTTCTTGCATTACCGCTAATTCTTCTTGGGCTCGACCATAGCCACCCTCAGCAGTTATTTGCAAATTTCCATCTTTTATAAATATTCCTATCCGATTATTACCAGTTTTGTCAGCCATAAGTGCTACTCGTTTTATCGAGCTAGCAAAACTATCAGCATCTAAGCTAACTTTTAACGGGAACTCACTAGGAATAATTTTTTCATAATCAGGGAATGTTCCATCCATCAATTTTAAATTTACTTTAAAAGCTCCATTTAAAATTGAAAGTTGATTGTTCTCTACTATCATTTTTACTTCGTCATCTGACAAAAGTTTTATAAGCTCATCAACAGTTCTAGCAGGTATGACAATATCTTCTTCTATACCCGTAGAACTATTGGCATCATAATAAGCAAGCCTAAAACCATCTGTTGCAATAGCTCTAGTATAATTTTGTTTCAGCTCGAGCTTAATCCCTCTAAAAATTGCCTGATACTCTGCTACCGCTGCTGCATATCGAACATGTGATAAAAGATTAGCCAAAACTCCACCATCAATACTGCTGGTATAAGTTTCTGGAAAGCTAATATTAGAACTTTCAATATCTTTGACAAGTTGTAATTTAGTTCCATAATTCCCCGAAGCAATACTCATTTCATTTTCGCTAAATCCTAGCTGAACTAATTCACCTGGTAGAGATCTAATTATTTGACCAAAGACATTAGCTGGTACTGCAAATATTTTCTCTTCAGTAGTATTTATATCTGCCGAGAGTTTTGCCTCTATATCTATTTCTAAATTACTTCCTCTTAAAATAATATTGTTATCTTTTATTTCTATAAATAATAAACTTAAACTAGGGTTACTAGTTCTATTAGGAATAATTCTTTCTATATGATTTAAGCTGTCTGATAAATATTTTTTTGGTATCTTAACTTCCATTTTTTTCTTCCTTTCTTTTAGGGTTTATAAATGTAAATTTAAATTTGAATAAAACTACTATAATAATAAGGCCTGTGGAAAATGTGGATAACTGGCTTTAGCCCTGTCTAGGAGTGAAAATACCCTGTGGATGGTTCTGTGGATAAGTAGGCTTGTCCTGTGGATAAGTCCACTATTTATCCACAGGATTCCACAGGCACTAATAAGGGCTAGTTTATCCACAATATTGCCCACAATTTATTCACAGCTTATCCACAACTTATCCACATAGCATATTTTAAGGTTTTTTGATATTTTAAGGCTGTTAGAAGCTATTAAAGAAAACATTTGTTAGTCAAAAACTTGTCCACAAACAAGTTTCTCCTTTTACTTTTGTATTCTTTTTAGTTTTTAAATGGAGAGCTATCTTATAAAAATATCCTACAACAATGGAGTTCTTTTTAAAGAAGTTCACTTTTTATACCTCTTATTTTTTCATTAAATTCTGGATCGGTTTTTAGCTTTTCGCTTACTTTTTGAACAGCATACATAACAGTAGAATGATCTCTTCCAGAAAAGAATTGACCAATTTCTGGATATGAATGGGTAGTCATTTCACGAATAATATACATTGCAACTTGTCTTGGAATAACTAATTCTTTACGCCTCCCCTTTGATTTTAAGTCTTGAGTACTTACTTCATAATGCTTAGCAGTAAGTGCTAATAAGTCAGTCATTGTTAAATTTACATTGCTCTGAGTAAAGACATCAGCCAATGCTTTTGCTGCGGTTTGTCTACTAATTGGTTCTTGTTTCATACTGCCATAGACAATCACTCGAATAAGTGCCCCTTCTAATTCACGAATGTTTGAGGTCACATGAGTTGCTATAAAATCTATTACTTCTGCTGGTACTTTAACACCCCGATATTCGGCATTTTGTTTTAAAATAGCAATTCTTGTTTCCAATTCTGGGGCCTGAATATCAGTTATTAAACCCATTTCAAATCTGCTTCTAATCCGAGCATTTAAGGTTGGAATATCTCGGGGAGGTCTATCTGAAGAAATTATAATTTGTTTACCTGATTCATAAAGTGAATTAAAAGTATGGAAGAATTCTTCTTGAGTTCGCTCTTTACCAGCTATAAATTGTACGTCATCTATTAGTAACATATCGACTGATCTATAGCGATTTCTATAAGCAACCATTCTATCTTCACGGATTGCATCAATAGTGTCATTTATAAATTCTTCGGTAGTTATGTATTCAATTATTAAATTTGGAAAGTTCTTGGCGGCGGTATGACCTGCTGCATGCATTAGATGAGTCTTACCAAGACCAGCATCACCATATATAAATAGTGGATTATAAGCATGACCAGGAGCTTCGGCAATTGCTTGTGAAGCAGCATGGGCTAGATTATTGTTATTACCAATTACAAAATTAGAAAATACATACTTGGGGTTTAATCTAGCTGTGTTTGAAACCTTTGGTTCTACCTCTGTTGTATTGGTAAATAAGTCATGCTGTTCAGATTTAGGAAAGTCGATTACTTCAAAATTCACTTTTGGTGCATTTGCCCCTAAGTCTACTAGGGCTTGTTCAATAATAGAGCCATAGGTATTCTTTATTAAATTTCTAGCAAACACATTTGGCACACCAATTACAAATATGCCATCTTGAATGCCTAAAGGGTGCATTTGCTGTTTAAACCAAGTATTAAATGCAGTTGCTGTTATTTGTGGCTGAACAAACTTTAAGACATCTTCCCAGATTGCGTTTTCTTGTTCTTTCATTTATATAAACCACTCCATGCTAATTATATCATTCTAACAAATTGTCGTGACATTTGTCGTGCAAATGTGCATTATACCGCTATACTGGTTTAGCTAAGGCAATTTAGCTTAAGCTTTTTGCTGTTTCTGCTAAGTGTAGAAGTAAATAGATATGAGCAAAGATGAGATTAACGATTGATTTATGAATTTTTAGAGGCTTGTAGTTTAGGTTTATAGTAAAATAAGTTTACTATAATACCCCATAGGGATATATTGATGAGTGAATTTGATGTAATAATAGTTGGCGGTGGCCATGCAGGAATTGAAGCTGCTCAGGTAGCAGCTAAGTTTTCTAAAGTTGCCCTAATAATACCAAACCCAAATACCATAGGTATGATGCCTTGTAATCCTGCTATTGGTGGACCGGGTAAGTCTCAATTGGTTTATGAGTTGCATGCTTTAGGTGGGGTAATGGGTATTTTAGCAGATAAAACTGCTATTCATACTAGAACTCTTAATGCTAGTAAAGGGCCGGCTGTACAATCACTTCGGGTACAAAATGAGCGAGATGCTTATAGTGTAGAGGCTCGAGCCTTAATAGAATCAATCCCTAATATAAGCATTGTTCGTGCGGAAGTAGCAAGCTTGTTAGAAAAAGACAAAAAAATTAGAGGTATTTTAACTAGTGACGGTAGAACAGTCAAAGCTAAGTCAGTTGTTCTATGCACAGGCACTTTTTTGGCAGGAGTAGTTTGGTATGGTAAAGAAAAACGTGAAGCAGGTAGGCAGGGCGAGGCTCCTGCTAGATATTTATCTGATAGTTTAAGAAAAACAGGCCATAAACTAACTCGCTTTAAAACTGGCACCCCACCCAGAATTCGTTTTGATTCAGTAAATTTTGATGCTTTAGAAATGGTAGCTGCGGATAATCCAGCTAAATCATTTACTGGTAGAACAAATGCTAAGGCACATGCTAGTCCTACATGGCTTACACATACTACGTTAGATACTCATACTTTGATTGAAAATAATCTTCAACATTCTGCCATGTATGGTGGAGAAATTGACAGCAAGGGCCCAAGGTACTGCCCCTCTATTGAAGATAAAATAGTTCGCTTTAAAGATAAAGACAGGCACTTACTATTTGTTGAACCAGATGGGCTCGAGACTTCCGAGGTTTATCTGCAAGGCTTTTCTAGCTCTTTACCACCATATTTACAAGATGAAATGATAAGAACTCTGCCGGGTTTTGAAAAGGCGGTTATTCAGCGTTATGCCTATGCAGTTGAATATGACATTTTGGATCCAACCCAGCTTTACACTACTATGATGTCTAAAAAACTTGCTGGTTTATTTTCGGCAGGTCAAATTAATGGAACTAGTGGATATGAAGAAGCAGCAGCCCAAGGTTTTATAGCTGGCTTAAATGCTGCAAATTTTGTAAATAATAAGGAATTAGTAACAATTACTAGAGATAGAGCTTATTTTGGAGTACTGCTTGATGACCTTGTACGCTGGGGTATTGATGAACCTTATAGAATCCTGACTTCACGCAATGAATACAGGCTTTTACACAGACAGGATAATGCTGAAGAAAGATTGTCTGAGCTGGCCTATCAATGGGGAACTATTGACGAAGCCAGATATAGATTAGTCAAAGAAAGCCTAGATAAGGTAAAAGCAGAAGTGGAACGCTTTGATAATAGCCGTTACAAAGGTGAATTGGCTTCTAAAATTTTACGCCGGCCAGAAGAGAAATACCAATCAGTTGTTTCTTATATTGGTGAATCGGAAATTATTTTGACAGAGTTAGAAAAAGAAAAAGTAGAAATACTAATTAAGTATAAAGCTTATATTGAAAGAAACCAAAGAGATTTAGAATCTAGAAAAAGATATGAAAATATGAAATTAACTGGAATTGATTACAAAAAGGTTAATAGTATGTCTAATGAAGGGCGAGAGATGCTCGAGCATATACTCCCAGACACCCTTGGAGCTGCCCAGCGCTTGCGTGGAGTGAGGGATAGTGATATTACAGCATTGCTTGTTCACTTAAAATCCAGATAAAATGTTTCACGTGAAACATTTTGATGAAAAAATACTAAAATACAAGGATCTTTTGCATAAATACCACAGTACGCTGGATTTAATATCTAAAAAAGCTTTAGAAGATATCGATAGAAAAATTGATGATTCTTTGAAATACGCAAAATCAATAGATAAAATAAATTCAAATAATAAGACTATTTTGGATATTGGCTCTGGCAATGGTTTACCAGGAATAGTTATAGCTATTGCTCTCCCCCATTGGAATATAAGCTTAGTTGAGCGTAGAGGTCGGCGAGCTAGTTTTTTGAAGATTGTTAGTTCTCAGCTCAATTTATCAAATACCAGAGTTTATTTAGCAGATGTTAAAAACTTAAGGCTCGAGCCTCAAGCGGTGGTAACAGCTCAGGCAGTTGGGCAATTTAAAGATCTATATTGCTTAAGTAGACACCTACATAGCCAGATTATTACTCTAATATCACGTAAAGGTGAAAATTGGCAAGAAGAAACATTAGCCTTAAAACAATACCTCAAACTAAATATAGATGTTAAAAAGCCAATTAAACTCTCTAGCTATGGTAATCTGATTGCAATTGATTTGCAAGGAGGGATAGAGTGCCAATAATAGGTGTTATTAATGAAAAGGGTGGGGTTGGAAAAACAACAACTGTCATCAATTTAGCAGCAGCTTTAGCCAAACAACACAAGGTATTACTTGTGGATTTAGACCCACAAGCCAATGCAAGTAGCGGGCTAGGTCTTATTTTGCCAGAAAATACAACTTATGAGGTATTAAAAGGCGAGATTTCTGCTCGCCAAGCAATTGTTGATTCAAATATCAATAATCTTAAAATATTGCCTGCTTCTACAGAATTAGCTGGTGCCAATGTGGATATTAAGTCGACTGCTGAGAATATGAAGATTCTATCCAAGGCGCTAATTGCGGTGAGGCCACAATTTGACTTCATTATTTTAGATTCTCCTCCATCAAAAGGTGCCTTAACTATCAATGCAATGGTAGCAGCTGACTACTTGTTGATTCCGCTCCAGACGGAATATTATGCCCTTGAAGGCATTGCTAGTGTGATTGATACAATCAAACGCGTGCGGGCTTCTCTTAATCCTAAACTGGATATCTTAGGAATTCTACTTACAATGTTTGATGTGCGAACTAATTTGTCTCAACAAGTTGAGGAAAATGTTCGCGAACATTTTGGTGACATGGTTTTTAGAACCATTATTCCAAGAAGTATTCGTTTAGCAGAAGCACCTTCTTATGGACAATCAATATTTGAGTTTGCGCCAAGCTCATCAGGAGCTTTGGCATATAAACAACTTGCAAGAGAGGTGATAAAACGTGCGAGGGAAGCGTAGTGGGCTTGGTAGAGGTTTAGATAGCTTACTGCCTAAAGTTGAAAACAGTTCAAATTCGATTAAAATTAAGGATTTAAAGGTTTCTAAATTTCAACCTAGAAAAGATTTTGATCCTGAAGCAATAGCAGAATTGGCAAAATCTATTGCTGATAAGGGTGTTTTACAACCATTATTAGTAAGAAAGCTTGCTAATTCGTACGAAATTGTTGCTGGTGAAAGACGGTTTAGAGCTGCTAAACAAGCAGGATTAACAGAGATACCGGTAATTATTAGAGAACTCAGTGATCAAGAGACATTAGAAATTGCAATCATTGAGAATTTGCAAAGAGAAAACCTAAATGCAGTAGAAGAGGCTGAAGCATTCAAGCAGCTGCTTGATTTTGGCTTGAGCCAAGAAGAAGTTGCAAAATCTGTTGGTAAAAGCCGAAGTGCAGTTGCAAACACTCTCAGGCTTTTAAAACTACCTAGCCAAGCAAAAAACGCCCTTGTACAAAAAATGATTAGTCCGGGACATGCTCGAGCCATTTTGTCTAAGCCAGAAGAAGATAGGGAATGGGCTCTTAAACAAATACTTGATAAAGATTTAACGGTTAGACAAGCTGAGAAATTAGTAAAATCTGTGCTAGCTAATCAACGCGCAAAAAGTGCTTCTGATAATCGCTATGCTGAGCTTATAGAGGATTTAACCAAACATTTAGGTACTAAAGTCAAAATTTCAGGTGGAAGCAAAGGTAAATTGGAATTATTCTTCTATTCTACTGAAGAATTAGAACGTTTATTAGAAACAATGGGTTATGAAGCTTAAATAGTAAAAATGTTTCACGTGAAACATTTTTACTATATTAACAAATACAATATGTGCTAAGCTACTTATAAGTACTAAAATATTGTGTTTTTAGGCTAGGCTACAACCTAGCGATAGGAGATATACTATGAAAAAAGCGGTAAGAGTTGCTGTTACAGGTGCAGCTGGTAATATTGGCTATGCACTATTATTTCGGATTGCATCTGGTGATATGCTTGGCAAAGACCAACCAGTAATTTTACAGTTGCTTGAAATACCAGCTGCTATGAAAGCAGTTGAGGGTGTAATGATGGAGCTTAATGATGCTGCATTTCCATTATTGCAGGGCATTTCGGCAAGTGATAAAGCAGAAATTGCATTTGAAGATGTTGACTATGCCTTGTTGGTAGGCTCTCGTCCAAGAGGTCCAGGAATGGAACGCAAAGATTTGCTCGAGGCTAACGGAGCGATATTCACAGGCCAAGGCAAGGCTCTTAATGACCATGCCAGTAAAGATGTAAAGGTATTAGTAGTAGGTAATCCTGCAAATACTAATGCGCTTATTGCTATGAATAATGCCCCAGACTTAAAAAATGAACAATTTTCTGCCATGACTCGTTTAGATCATAATAGAGCCATGAGTCAAATTGCTAGTAAAACTGGTAATTTAGTAAAAGATGTTTCTAATGTAGTAATTTGGGGCAATCACTCTGCTACTCAAGTGCCAGATTTATATAAAGCTACTGTAAACGGTAAAAAAGTATCTGAACAAGTTGATGAAGCATGGATAAAAGATTATTTTATACCAACTGTACAAAAACGTGGTGCAGCAATAATACAGGCTCGAGGCGCATCTAGCGCGGCTTCTGCTGCATCAGCGGCAGTTGATCAAATGCGGTCTTGGGTTTTAGGTACTGAAGGTGATGAATGGGTTAGCATGGCGATACCAAGCAGGGGAGACTATGGTATTGCAAAAGGAATAATCTATTCTTTTCCAGTGAGAATTAAAGCTGGCCGGGTTGAAGTTGTACAAGGTTTGGACAATAATGACTATATTAAAGAAAGAATGAAGCTGACAGAGCAAGAACTGTTAGAAGAACGAGAAACAGTCAAAGATTTGCTTTAAACCAGCTTTTCCGTATAATCTTAGGGCAGGCATTTGTGCTTGCCCTTTTTTTATATGCTATTTAAAATAATTAACTGCATGTTTTATAAAAACCCTGATGTATGTTTACAAAAAAAATTCTAAAAATGCTAAAATATTAAAATAAAAGAAAATGAGGTAAAAATGATCATTGATACTGACAAATATAGAGTGAGAGAAAATCAAAAGATTGAACTTGTTAAAATTAATCCAAATGATACTGGTGATTTTGAAAATAGCAAGTCTGGCAAAAAGAAAGCCAGAAAAAATTTAGCCAAGCAAAAAGAAAAACTAGCAGAATTACAAAATAAATTCTATGCAGATGGCAGTAAAGCTCTTTTGGTAGTCTTACAGGCCTTAGATGCGGGTGGAAAAGATGGTACAATTCGTAAAATTATGACTGGTATTAACCCACAAGGAGTACGAATAAATAGTTTTAAAGCACCAAGTAATGAAGAAAGAGCCCATGACTTTTTATGGCGAATCCATAAGGTAACTCCCAAAAAAGGCATGATTGGTATTTTTAATCGCTCTCATTATGAAGATGTATTGGTAGTACGAGTTAGAAATTTTGCTCCAGAGGCAGTCTGGTCAAAACGCTTTGAATCAATAAATAATTTTGAACAAAATCTTGTCAATGAAGGTACTGATATTATTAAAATATATTTGCATATAGACAAAGCAGAACAAAAACGACGCTTTGAAGCACGTTTAAATGTTCCAGAAAAAAATTGGAAATTTAACCCTGGTGATTTAGATGATAGAGCTTTATGGGGAGATTATCAAAAAGCATTTGAAGATGTTTTTACTAAAACTTCGAAAGAACAAGCACCTTGGTATATAATCCCAGCTAATAACAAATGGTATAGGGATACATTAATTAGCCAAATCATTATAGATAAAATGGAAGCAATGAATATGAGCTACCCAAGTATTGACTATGACCCCAGTGAAATAGCCATTCCGGATTGAGTTATATTTCACAAGGGGCTTTTGTAACTAAAATATTATGCTAATATGTTTTGGCGGAGAATGCTTTGAATACAGAACATAAAAAATTAAAAGAAATTAGGACAATTCTAAAAGAACACGGCTTGCGTTATAGCCGACCTCGTGCGGTAATTTTAAGCTTTCTAAGAGAGCGTAATATGCATATCAATGCAGAGCAACTTTATCTTAAATTACGCGAACGCGGTGAAAATTTGAGTTTGTCAACTACATACCTCAACCTTATGACTCTTAAAAAAGCTGGCCTAGTACGTGAATTAAAAGGTATAAAAGATGAAACCCTCTATGATAGTAATGTTGAGGAGCCACATTATCATATGGTATGTGATCGAAGTGGAAAAGTGATTGACGTTCCCGATTTGCTGATTGATGGCAAGCCATTAGCCCAGTTTTTAAAGGAAAAAGTTGAAGAAGAAACTGGCTGGCAGGTAGAATTACCAGAAATTCACTTAAGAGGGCTTTCACCTTTATAAAAATAAAGCGAATAATTAGGAATAATAAAAGTTATACTAAGCAATTAAGATGTACTTAGATATTGAACAGTTAAATAATCAATTTGAAACAGCATCAAGCCTTGAGATTTTAGAATGGGCCAATAGTAATTTTGGCACAGGGCTTGTAGCGAGCTCTTCATTTCAAACCCAAAGTGTGGCTCTATTGCATATGATTTCTCAGCTTAGGCCTAAAATACCCGTAATATTTTTAGATACGGGCTATCATTTCCCAGAAACACTTGCTTATCGCAATCAATTAGTCGAGCTTTTGGGCCTTGATATTATCAATGTAGAACCTAAAACAAAAACAAATGCTTTATTAAGAGCAGGTCAGGAATTGCATAGAAGCAATCCAGACCTTTGTTGCCAAATTAATAAGGTTAAGCCCTTGGCTGACGCACTTACAGGCTATCAAGCATTAATTAGCGGCATTAGGCGAGATCAAACTGCAAACCGTGCTGAGCTAAAATTTATTAGCAAAAAAGGTGCTCTTTACAAAATAAGCCCTATGTTAAATTGGACTCAAAAAATGGTCTGGCAGTATTTATACGACCACAAGTTACCCGAGCATCCACTATTAAAAGAAGGTTATTTAAGTGTGGGTTGCGCACCTTGTACAAGGGCCGTAAAAGCGGGTGAAGACCCAAGGGCAGGGCGTTGGGCTGATAGTGAGAAAACAGAATGTGGACTACATTTGGATATTGAGTCAAAAAAATGAATAGGCATATTATACTTTTAACGGGTGCTTGCGGCTATTTGGGTTCTGAACTAATTAAAGAGCTTATTGCGAACTACCCAAATAAAACCATTCGAATTCTTGATAATTTGCAAAACCAAGGTTATGAAGCCCTAATGAATTTAGCAAAAGCCGATATTGAATTTATTGAGGGAGATATTTTAGATACACAGACTGTGGAATATGTATTAGAAAATGTTGGACTTGTAATTCATATGGCGGCAATTGTTACTACACCTATGAATTTTGAACACCCAACTTGGGTGCATCAAATTAATCATTGGGCAAGTACACAGCTTGCTGAGCTTTGTAGAGCAAATAATATTAAATTTATTTATACTAGCAGTACTGCTGTCTATGGCCCCGGAGGACCTTTTATAGAAACTAGTCAGTGCAAGCCGATAGGCCCTTATGCTAGCTCAAAAAGAAATGCCGAAAAAGATATCGAAAGAGCAGGAGAGCGAGGGCTCGAGTATATGATTTTGCGCTTGGGTAGCTTATTTGGTAAGGCTCCGGTAACTCGTTTTGATGGGGTGGCTAACCGTATGGCATATTTGGCAGGAGTAGGTAGAGCTCTGACGGTTTATGGCTCTGGTGAGCAAAGGCGGCCACTTGTTCATGTAAACGATGCAAGCTTAGCAATAATTGCCGCTATTGATAGCTTTGAAACGGGCAAAACTTACAACGTAGTAAGTGATAACCCCTCAGTTTTAGAAATAGTGAATATACTAAAAGCTATTAAACCTGATTTAAAGCTGAGATTTACGGAGCAAGATGTAATGAACCACCTGACATTTAGTGTAAATTCATCTTTATTTCAGTTAAGCGGTTGGACTCCTAAAATAGATTTGCGTGATGGCTTAGGGGATTTGTTGGATAGTTTTAAGAATGTTACATCAATTAAATTATCTTGATGATTTATTTTCTTAAAAAACCTGTTTTTAAATACTAAAACCTTCAGAACTGAGGCTTTAGCCTCGGCTAAAACGCGGGAATTGCTTTTGATTTTTTTCTTGATGATATTAAAAAGCTTTTTGTTTTGGATTTATTTGTCAAAACGGTTATTTAAATGGAGGAAATGGTTGCGGATATATTTTTCGGGGCTAAAGCCCCGATTCCGTAAATTGTTCTAGACCTTTGGAGCTGAGGCTTTAGCCTCGGCCAAACCGCGGAAATTGCTGTTGATTTGTTGCTTTATGATATTGAAAGGTTTTTTGTTTTGGAGTTGCTTGTCAAAACACTTATCAAAACACTTATCTAAACGAATAAATCTGGCATTGTAATCGCAGATTTAGATAAGAAATCGAGACTTAGGGAAAAGTCGTATGAGTTCCACATTAGCCATTTTGAAAGATTTAAAAACTCCTGCTTTAGTCTAGATGAAAACAACGGTATGGACGGGTCTTAAGGTCAATTTTAACAATGCTAATGTTGAGAATTTTTAGAGATTG
>CAMZLP010000191.1 GCA_947311535.1 uncultured Deinococcota bacterium
TCCTGTATTAACAAGAGCAATTACCGAGATCACTATTATAAACGGTTTTGACCACACATTACCTATAACTAACATAATTACTGCCAGTTCTGCTATCGACGCAGCCAACACATTGGGATTACCAAAAAACAATTGGACTCTGGTTCTCTCAAACCCTTCCCAGCTAGCCCAACCAAGACCAGAATATATCGTCAATAAAACTATCCCATAAAAAACAGTCGAAAGTCTCACTTGAAATTCATTAGACTTAATCAATCCTTTTCTAAAAACATAATAAACTAGAATAATAGTTACTACTTCACCAAACCATTCACCCAGACCTACCCAATCCTTATGGATTGATAAAGGTATAGAGCCTATTACTAGTGCCAAGCCAAATATATATAAGAAATTTTGTGGTAATACTTTAGCAAGGAATAGTCGTAGAGGCAGGCTAGTCATTTTCAAACCCCCTCCAATTAGTTCCTGTCAGCCCCCATAGCAGATTCCCTAAAAGAACAGGTTTTTTAGCTAACTAACATATATTTGTCTTTAACATACAACGCACCTCATAACTCTTAACTTTACCGCTACAAAAAAACAATATAGCCCTATTGAGCGTAAAAATCGCCAATTAATACTACGCTCAAGCTAACATTTACTTATATCAGTATAAAAATTTCAGTATTATACTTAATTAGTGTTGTGAATAAAATCAGCAATGCATTTTCTCTTATATTTCTATAGTTTAGTTAGCTTAACCGCTAAAAAAGAGGAATTTTATTTGAGTTTTTAATTCCCTGTCTTTTTCCAACCTAAAATTTAGCAAAACATAAAGCTTCCTTGTTATATCATTTAACAAAGCACAGGAAAATACTTACCCAAGCTTAAACCAATACAATCTGCAATTCCGGTCACCAGCCAAGTTTTTGGATTTTTCTTCAATTCTTCTTTAGTTTCACTATAATTCACCTAGTCACCCCACTACGTATTTAAACGCAATAATTCTATCTTATTTAAATGAGTGTTTGTGTTAATAACAATCTCTGAGCCATGTTTTATTATTGCTCGGGTTTTTGCATTAAAAGGAAACCGTGTCTAGCCTAGCTCTGCTAACTCGGGCTAGCTCTAGTATCTCTGCTTATTCCTTTTGTATTGTCCCTTGTAGTTTCAAAATATTGAAGCCTGACAGGTGCCGAGCATGTTGTTCTAAAAGCGTATACCAAACTCAACAAAGATGTTCCTTTTACTTTTCTTTATCAATATCAAATGAGGGGAAAGGCTAAAGGAGAAAGGTAAAGTCGTAGACTGCGAAACCCTAAATAATAGACGTACAAAATAAATTGAGAAATGCTTTTTATAAGAGAAGTAGTTCATTGAGCTTGGTATTAGTCATCTTCCAAATCGACTATCAATGAGCTGCTTTTAGCTATCAAATCAAAATCTCTGTTATTGTGCAACAAGCAGCATTCATATTTCAAAGCTGTAGCAGCAATTATACAATCGTTGGTTTTGCGTATTGTTATTCCTTTTTTACGCAAATTACGATATAACCGAGCTGTTTCTAAATAGATATCATCGCTAAGTGGCAGTTGTATTAAAGGTTGTAAATAGTCAAACACTCGTCTAAACTGCTTATCATCTGCTATACCTTGCAAAATTTCTGTCATTATAATTCCGCATATAGCTATATCAGCTTCATCGCTTAGCAAGCTTTCTAATTTAACAACCTGAGGCAGTTCTTTAGCAGAAAAAAAGTCTATCCAAACACTGGTATCCACCAAAATCACAATTTATGGCCGGCTCGCATTTCAGACAAATCACCTTGCCAGTCAATTTTTCCCTTTAGCTCTAAAATCTTTTTTTGTTGCTTATGTCGCAATAACTCCCGCAAAGCATAGTCGACCAACTCTCGACGGGTCTTAATATTGGTAACTTCAAGGGCTTCTGCCAATAACTGCTTATCCAATACAATATTGGTTCGGATAGTCGAAGTTTCCATTGATAGCCTCCTTTATAAATTTAACAATACACCCAAAATTGATATTTATGTGTATTACCTATTCTTAGATTAATCTAGGAATGAATGCAGTCAGCCAAAGCACCGCCGAGCAATATCGGTGTCATTTAGGCCGTAGCCATGGGGTCTTCTCTCCAATCGTCACCCCAAGAGGGGGCTCCCGTTGGGTAAAGTAAGCCTCAATTCATAAGACGGCAAACCAGCCTAGTTTTTGAATTTATTGGCGGCACATAACACGGGAGATGCCTCGACTCCTTACAGTCGCTCGGCATGACAAAATCGATGTCATTCCGACCGTAGCGGAGTAATCTACCGTTGGCTGAAATGCACTTGCATAAAGCAAGTTTTTGACTAACTCTTTACAATTTTCGCTTAGCACGCCGTCAAGGGTTCAATATTTTGAACCCCTACGGGTTTTAATTCGTTGTAGAGGTTTAGCCTTCGGTCTTGCCTTCATTTGCAAATATACTAGGCTTAAATTTCTAGAGTTTTTGGTTTTTATCATATTTAAACTAGTTGCAAAATCTCCTACTAGCTAAGTTCCGTAAACAACTTATCCCTTTAAACTCACAGTGCAAATAATTCCTTAAGTTTTCTGTCAATCTCAGCTTGATAGCTCTTTTTAAGCTCGCCAATTTCACCCAAGATTATTTTTTTGTCCACAGTAGCAATTTTAGAAATCTTAATTAGCGAATCCAGCTTAAGATTGTTGCTATCGTCTTTTTTTATTATTATGGAATACTTATCCCTATTTCTTGAAACACCTGATGAAATAAATACAATTACCACATCATCGCCCGCAAGTTTGTTTGAAACAATAACCGCAGGGCGAACTTTAGTGCTTGATAAATCAGTGAAGGGGAAGGGGGTTAAGACTATTTTGTACTTTTCGAACATCTCTAAACATATCTCGTTATCAAGTCTTTTATGGAATATAGCTCCGGTTCATCTTTTAAAAAATCAAAGGATGGAGAATTAGCGTTCACGTTGCTAATTGTGGAAATGTTTTTGTTGAGATACTCGGGGTATTTTATCAATATTGCTTCCGGTTTGTTCCGACGGCCAATCACAATTGGTGCATCAGCCACAACTTGATCCAAAAAGCTTGGTAATTTTTTTCTAAACTCTGTTGTTGATAAAACTTTCATTGCTAATATTGTACACCGAGCAAGCATTAATGTACAATTCCGAGAGTCATTCCGACCGTAGCGGAGTAATCTCCCGTTGGCTGGAGTGCACTTGCATAAAGTTAACTTTTGACTAACTCTTTACAATTTTTGTTTAGCACGCTGTCAAGGGTTCAAAATATATAACCCCTACGGGTTTAATTCGTTTTACAGAATATCGCTCCGGTTCATCTTTTAAAAACTCAAAGGATGAAGAATTAGCATTCACGTTGCTAATTGTAGAAATGTTTTTATTGAAATATTCGGAGTATTTTATCAATATTGCTTCTGGTTTGTTCCGACGGCCAATCACAGTTATGGCTCAATGAACGGAGCTAAAGCCTCGATTCCGACCTATGATTTCAAACTTTTATAATTGATTTTCTAAAAATATTATGTAATTTTATTTTGATTTAGCTATATCTTATCTATTGTTATTTTGACAAATACCGAATAGAGCGGTATATTAGTAGTATGAAAGTGAAAACCTCTATTACCCTATCTAAAGACCTACTCCTCGGTATAGAGCAACACCTTGGTAGCCATAAGAGCCGCTCGGAGTTTATAGAGCAAGCCACCAAAAACTACATTGCCTATTTAGACCGTAAACTTGCCGAACAACGAGACATTGCTATTATCAATAAGCATGCCGAGTCTTTGAATGCCGAAGCTGAGGATGTGCTTAAGTTTCAAATCTTATGAGGCGCGGTGAGTTATATCGAGTTAAGCGTCCTTCAAAGCATGATCCAAAGAAATTTCGTGTTTTTGTTATTATCAGCCGCCAAGCCTTAATAGATTCACAGTTTTCGACTGTAATTTGTGCTCCGATTTATACAGCCTATAGAGGCCTGTCTACCCAAGTCCTGGTTGGTATAGATGAAGGGCTAAAGCATGATAGCAGTATTCACTGCGATGAGCTTATCAGCCTGCCAAAATCTATGCTGACAAATTATATCGGCATGCTGCCCGATTATAAATTGCGACAAGTCAGTGTTTCTTTGAAAATTGCTTTGGCTTTAGACATTGAATAGTTGCCTATTGGTCAAGAGAGCTTTGATTGTCATTCCAACTGTAGCCGAGGGATAAACATTTGTTATCCAAAGTGTAGCAGAACAAACCCAATTATCATTTCAACAGTTTTACCCTTAGGGGTTCAATATTTTGAACCCAATTTTGGAGAGGAATAAGCAGGACTGCTAAAAACCCGATGTCATTTAGGCCATAGCGGAGGAATCTCCTGTTGGATGGAGTGCGCTTGCATAAAGCAGGCTGTAAATTTACCGTTTTTTTATCAAGATGGCGGTGAAATTGCTAGTTTAGAATACGTCTAGGTCAAAGTCTGGATACCCACGCTGGGGCACCCCTACGGGATTTTATTTTGTCGTAGGGGCAATCCCTTGTGGTTGCCCTCGTTTGCAAACATATTTCTGTTAAATTATCACCCAAGCATATAGGTATTGGTTTTTATCATTCCAAGGCTCTCCATTCCAACCATTGCAAGCTGTCATAGAATAATCATTCTTTGGATATGGCTTAATCTAAGAGCTGCAAAACACATTGAAGCATCTCCAAGGGGTTTAAACCCCTTGGAAAGTCAATATCGCCAACCCAACGGACTACTTCCTCTAGAAATTACTAAGAGGATATTGACTTTCCAAGGGTAACTGCTAAAAAACATACCAATAAATATAGTTAATTGACGATATTTATATGAATACCGTCGATTAACTGACGGTATTTAGCATAATTACTACTATAGAACAATGATTGATAGATGCTATTCTGCTATTTTAAAAATACCTTCTAAAGACTTCTGCAAAGTCTATATTTATCTTGCAACTGGTATTTTTAAAATTATATGCTTCACGGCTAAAGTCACCCTCTTTGTCAAACTTGCCGTTTTTTAGTTTATATATTTTTGCTCTCAAATCATCCGGGTAAACCAGCACATAGTAGTTTAGTTTTTCTTCTTCGTAGATGCTAA